>JAHQWS010000315.1 GCA_029856295.1 Promethearchaeia archaeon | reverse complement strand
GCAATAGGTTTAATATTTTTTTCCCAAGGGGTCGCCAATGTAATAGGGTCTGATATATTAGGTCCTGGTATTAAATATAGCGTTTTTATGCTATTAGCTGTATTATTGAGTTGTATAATCTGGTTAATTATTGGAAGTTATTCTGGGATCCCCTTAAGTTCAACTCATTGTACTGTAGGAAGTATTTTTGGTGTATTAATTGTCTATTCATTGTTTAATGATAGAACTAGTCCAGCAACTTGCCTTAACTATGATCTTTTAACAATTATAATTTTAGGGTGGATTATATCACCTATCATTGGCTTTACAGTTTCATATCTTCTTTTTAAGGTTATTTCAAAAGGGTATTTATCTCGTTTAAAAGGATTAAATAAAATAGAGAAAGTTGAATATAAATTTTCATGGTTGCTCCTTGTCGCAATTCTTTTTGCAGAAATGTTTGCGGGAGGCAATGATGGAGCGAATGCCACTGGTATTATTTATAGTATTTACAATAATGACTCAATAAATTCAATGGAATATTATATATTAATTATCTGTTGCGGATTATTTATTTTTTTAGGTCTATTTGTTACAGGACGTTATGTAATAAGATCTTTAGCTAGTCAAATGACTGATGTGAGACCTAGTGAAGGTTTTATCGTTCAACTCTCTACTGCATTAATAGTTATGTTTTGCACAATCATTTTGCCTATTCCATTATCTCACAGCCATGTAATTGTTTTTAGTATTATAGGTCTTAACTTTGCTCAACGAAAAGAAATTGATTATAAATCTTTTAGTAAAATGGTAGTATTCTGGATTTTAACTTTTCCAATCGCTGCTCTTTTAGCAAGCACTATTTATTTTGGATTCATGGTCCTTGGATATTCTTAAATAAATTCCTATTTCCTCTTCTCTTTTATTTTTATTAATATTTATTTATTTTTTTAATATAAGTTGTTTTTAAACGAAAGAACATTTTCATTCACGTGATACCTGCTTGGATTGCCTTTCTCATAGTTATTGCCTTAATACTAATATTTTCTAAGAAAGAACTTGGGATTATATTAAGTATTGGAACAATTATTTTTGCTATACTGACGCAAGTAAGTCTTATCGAGTCCTTTATCGTTGTGCTTACTAATCCATCAATAATCCTTTTAGCCATAGTAGTAGCACTTATCCCGATTCTTGGTGGAATTATGGAGGAATCTGGATTAATGCTCGAACTTATTCAAAAAATGAAAATATCAAAAAAAGCCTCATTAATTGTAAGCCCTGCATTTTTTGGATTGCTACCCGTACCAGGAGGTGCATTAATGTCAGCACCAATTGTAGATCAAATTGATCCAAGCATTGACGCCAATCGAAAGGTTGCTATTAATGTGTGGTACAGGCATGCTTTAATTTTGATTTATCCTCTCTCTACTATTTTAATTATAGGAAGTGTACTGGCCGGAATTTCATTATATGTCATAGTTGTAGCCATGATTTTTCCATTTATTATTATGATGATTGTAGGGTATTTCACACTACTCCGAAGTTTAGATATAGAGGCAGTAGATTATGAGCGGGATCTCAAAAGAGTATTTCGAAATATGATCCCGATCATTATCGCACCAATCATAGATTTTCTTGGAAGAACTTTTTTTAACCTTTCCTATCCTGAAATTTTTTTAGTGATTGGTTTATGCTTAAGCATTGGGATCGCATTAATATTATCAAAGATATCAATGACAGAGTTAAAAGACATAACTAAAAAAATGAGAATTTGGAGATTTCCATTACTTATTTTAGCAATTTTTTGGTTTCTAGAAGTTTTTATAAACTCAGGATTACCTAAAGACATAGGAGCATTAAAACTTCCATTTTTATTCTTTATCTGCCTTGGTTTTGGACTTGGATTTGCCACGGGAAGAACGCAATTACCCCTTTCAATTTTAATACCGATTTATCTTATTCAATATAGTCTTACCATTATGAGTTTACTTGATTTTGTGTTCCTTTATTCTGCGACTTTTTTAGGGTATTTAATCACTCCTATTCATCCCTGTGTGTCATATAGTGTAAATTATCTCAAAGCAGAATATAAAGGAGCTTTCAAATATTTAGCTTTTCCAAGCTTTATCTGTTTTGGTATTTTGCTTGCTTTTTATGTAGTTATATTGATGTTCTAATAAACTCGTCTAAATTTATAAAAAAAAGAGCATATTTTAAGACTCCTTAACTTTTAAAGAAGTCTATTATTATCGGATTTACTTCGGGTTGATTTTCTAAGAATACCTTATGACCGGCACCCTGAATTACCTTTAATGTACTGTTAGGCAATTTCTCATGTAGCAATTCATTCGCTATTAGTGGAGTTATTGTATCTTTAGATCCAACAAAGATTAATGTTTTATTTTTAATTTCATGTAGTCGATCCATTGTGTTATGATCCCCTATAATCTCTGCTAAATGTTTAAGATCTGTAGGGGTGGTTTGATTTTCCGTACTATCCTTTATCAATTCCTCCGTCGTCACAATACCGTGTATCTTTTCATTAGGGTCTTTTTCCATTTTCTTCCTAAATTTCATACTATGCATAAATTTCGCAAGTTTGAAAAAGGCAGCTTTTGGATCGGTTTTACGCAATTCATAGACTTCAATGATAGAATCTCTTAACATTTGGATGCCTGCTTTACTGGGCATCCCCGCATTAGTCGCGAATAGTACAAGTTTATCGGCTCGCTCCGGATATTTCAAGACAAAGTTTTGAATTATCATCCCCCCCATTGACCAACCCATCAAATGAGCTTTTTCAATTTTAAGGAAGTCCATTAGTCCCTTTAAATCTTCAACAAGATTGTCAATCGTGAATTGTTCTTCGGGATGGGAACTCTCTCCACTTCCCCTTACGTCAAGAGCTATTATTTTAAAATGCTTAGATAAATCATCTATCTGGACAATCCAAGCAGATTTATTATAACTATAACCGTGAATAAGAATTAGTGGCTCGCCATCTCCATAAATTTCATATGCAATTTTAATATTGTTTACGTCTGCAGTAGGCATAATCTTCTATCTTATTATGTTTCTATTTAAGGTTTTACCCTTTAGAAATAATCTTTGTTATAAAAACATAGTAAGGTTTGAAAAATAGGATATAAAAAAAATAAAATTGTTGATTACGATTAAGCAATTTTAGGTTTTTCGGGTGGATTACCTAGCATTTCATTCATTAATTGTATAAAGTTGTCAAAATGACCCGGAAGGACTTTTTGTACATAAAAGGCTTCAGCTGCTTTTAACTCTGCTTTCCTTCCAATATTAGCAGCCATAGATCGTAAAAGGCTTTTTGCATATTTAGAGATTTTTTTTAATTGTTCTTCAGTAACGTTGGCAGGATCAATATCTTCACCAGGGGCAAATAGATCTGCTATAAGTGTTAATGTTGCTTCGAACTTAAGTGCAGCATCAATCTTTTTGTCGAATGTTGACGAAATATCCACAAAATAGTTAGGTTGATGACCAAGTAATCCCATAAGCCAGATTTCCGAGCATGAATATGGCTTCACTCCGCGATCTTTAATTTGATCTGGGTATAACAACGGAAAAGCAGCAAACGCTCCTGCTTCTGCTGCCATTCTCCCTACAACTACATGATCAGGATGAACTTCATATTTAACCCATGGGTCAAATGTTACAACACGATCTGCTCTTAATTTTCTGACATAATAACTGAGTTCTTCTCGTAACTTAGCACCATCTATGAACCCCCCATCGGGATATCCTAACATTATGGTTTCTTTTACTCCAAGAATATCATTTGCTGCCTTGAGTTCTTTTTCCCTCATTTTAGCAACATCATCCAATTTTAAATCTGTTCTTAAAGTCCCTAGATTGCCGCTAGTAACACAAATCGTAGAGATATTATGCCCTTGTTCTGCCCATTTGGCTATTGATCCGGCACTAAAGAAAGTTAAGTCATCAGGGTGAGCAATGATCGCTAAAATATTTATGGATTCAGCTTCCAATTATATCACATTATTTTGTTATATTTTAAATTATATTATTATGTTTGAATATAAATACTTCAGCAAAATTCCTTAAAATAACTAATTTCATTTTAAATACAAGAGATAGAAGAATTTATTTGACATTAAATTGCGTCTCAATCAAATCCTTGGGTGCTGAAGAAGAACCAATATAAACATTATATGTTAACGGCTCAATAACCCATGACGATTGCGTTACATCATAAAAGGCTAATTCACGGGCAGGTAATATGAAATTTACTTTTTTCTTTTCTCCAGGATTCAAAAGAATGCGCTTGAACCGCTTGAGTTCTTTCATATGACGTTCTACCTTGGAGTTTTGTGCGCCTATATATACTTGAACCACCTCCTCTCCAGCAACCGTCCCAATATTGGTGACGTCGACAGAAATTTCTATTTGTCCATTCGTTCCTACCTTATTTTTATCGAGTTTTACATTTGAGTAGGAATGCGTGGTATAACTAAGCCCATACCCAAATGGATATCGGGGCTCATATCCGTGGTTATCGACGAACCTATAACCATGATAATATCCATAGGTCGCCTTTTTAGCCTCGCGATCAAAAGGTGGAAGTTGATCCTCTGATTTTGGAAATGTACAAGGAACTTTTCCACTGGGATTCACATCACCGAAGAGTATCTCTCCAAGGGCGGTACCTCCTTCCATACCACCGTACCATAACATTAATATCGCCTTGACTTTTTCCCGCCAAGATTCGGTAATAATCGACCCCCCTGAGTGCATTAGTACAATCACATTTGGGTTGACTTTCGCAACTTCTTCAATTAAGGTAATATCTTTTGGCTTGAGGGTCAAGATTTTTCGATCTCCACCAATATTGATTATCGCTTCACCTTCATCTATATAATCAAAACCTGCAACAATCACCACAACATCTATGGATGCTGCTATATCCCTTGCTTTTTCAAGTTTTGAACCGTTATCGTGAACTACTTTTATTCCTTCTCCAGCAATTTTCTTAATGCCTTGAAAAGGAGTAATAACATATTCCGGATATACTCTACTACTTCCCTTATCCCCAGTGATTGGTTTGTCAGCATATTGACCGAAGACCCCGATCTTCTTGATATTAGTTCTTTTCAAGGGTAAAAAATTATTTTTGTTTTCCAATAACACAGTCCCTTTGCGAGCAACTTCTAAGGCTAATTGAATGTGTTCTTCGCAAGCAGACAGTTCTGCAGGATAATTTTTATCATCCCTTTCAGGATGTGCAAAGCGTATTTTTGTCCGAAGTATACGTAGAACAGCTTCATCAATGAATTCTGGGGGAATTTCACCCTTTTCAACGAGTTTTTTCATTCTCTTGCCTTTCATTTGCATTTCCCATGGCATTTCAATGTCCATGCCCCCGAGAATCGCTTCTTTTCCGTTTCGAACACAAAAGATCCAATCGGAGATCACAAATCCCCTAAAATTCCAATCACCTTTTAAGATACCCCTTAATAAATGGGCATGTTGTCCACACGGGATTCCATTGACAAAATTATATGCTGCCATGATTGAGGCAAGTCCTACATCAATACACTTTTTAAAATGTGGCAAGAATACCTCTCGTAAAGTGCGCTCATCCACCGTTACATCAATCATCATGCGAGTAGTTTCTTGATTGTTCACTGCATAATGCTTTGCACAAGCCATGATCTTATGTTTTTGGACGCCCCTGACGAGAGCACTGCCCATTTCACCTAAAAGGTATGTATCTTCCCCGTAGGATTCCTGTGCTCTCCCTCCACGAGGATGATATAATTGATTGATACAAACTCCCCCAAAGAAATTATTTCTGTGAACTCGCATTTCGATTCCAATTGCATTTCCTATTCGTTCTTCTAAGTTCGTATCAAAGGATGCTGCTCTAGCTATTGCTACTGGAAAGCAAGTAGGCTTTCGGACATTAATTCTTGGCCCAACTATTCCCCTAGGTCCATCGGAAAAAATGATTGGGGGAATCCCTAATCGTTTATTATCTGATCCTTTATTTATCGCTTGATAAATTCTCATCCAATCGTTATATGTTGCTTCAAAAAGACTTAGTCCCTCGCCTGCTGTTGGTAAGAATTCTAATGCTTGTATTTGTGTATACATCCCTACCATTTGTTTCAGCTTTTCTTCTAAAGTCATTTCGGCTAGTATTTCTATTGCCCTCTCCTCTATTTGGTCAGTCGTCAAACCAACGAATGAATTCCAATCATATTTAGGCTTTAAGTTTCCTTCCAACACATTCTCCTCAATTTTCTTTGAATTTTAAATTTATTATTAAAAAAAATATTTATTTCTTTACTTAAAGCTTAAAAAATTATTTTTTGTAGATTGGTAATTTTTTTGTTTTACTTTCATTTAACTAAAAATATTATATTTTCTGTTTAATTAATTTGGAGACTATAATTAATAATAACCAATTTTCTCGTTGAGTGCTTTTGCTACGCTTAGATTTCTTATAGCCATGTCTAAAGGTTCCCAGGGCCATTCACAACCCGCAGCATACATGAACATGCCATTCGGTTTTCCAGCATATATTGTTTTTAATACCTCCTTAATCACGTCTGAAATAGAATAGATAGAACTCCCTAAAACTTGAGTATTAGTATTTCCTCGAATACAATTATTATTCCCTATTTTTTCCTTTGCCACTTTCAAGTCTACTTGATAATCTAAATCCAGAATTGCTGCATCTGTGCTTGATACTAATTTTAACATGTCTCTTCCCTCCCTATCAACTATTGAATTATCTCCGCAGATGTGATATAAAACAGGAACCTTTTTCTGAATTTCATTAAACAATTTTTTTGTCGCTTGTAAGCAACATTTTTCGTATCTCCTTGGACCAATTTGAGAGATTGCGGAGTCTCCTGCACCAATAATATTCGCTCCTGCTTCAATTTGCATTTTTGCGAATTCTTTTTGAATCGGTAAGATTTTATTTATTAGACCTTTTATAATTTCTACCCAATCAGGTTTTTTACATATTAACAACACGTTTACTAAATCAAAAAGACAACATATTTCAGCAAATGGTGCCTCAATCCACCCTACTATGCATTGCTCACCCCCAACCTCTTCGGAAAACTTTTTCACCGCGTTGACTCTATTTATGATTCGCACACTCTCATTAAGATCTGGAGGGTCAAGTGATTCAAATTCTTCTATTTTTAAATGATTCTTTGCAACTGGAGTATGGCTACTCCAATCAATTTCAACTCCCCAAGCACTCGCTTCCCTATATGCATCTGTAGAAACGTTCACGTGGTCAATTCCAAAAAATTCCGAGCAATTTATTTGAGATCTTACTAAAACTTCTGGTTTTTGGCAGTATTCATGATTATAATTCACTCCCTCTAAGGTTGCCGCTAAATGCATTATAAAAGGGTTAAATGGGATTTTTTCAGGTATACCTTTTATTGTTGAAAGAGTCAGTTCCAATGAATTTACCATGACACGTTTTTCTCTTTAATTAATTAGAAATTTTAATTTATATTTCTTTTACTTGGGAAGTGGGTTTAAAATAATAAAAACCATTTGCTTCCCACTAATTCATACTTGATGTTTTTATTTTTTATTTTTTGACTAATTATTTAGTTACTAATTACCTTTAATATTATAAACTCCGCTACCATAAAAAAAAATCCCTAAAATTTGATTACCTTTATTTATAATGGCTTCACCTAAATTAATTACGGTATCCACAGCCTCATACTTGTAAGGTTCCGCGCAAACTACAAATGTAAAAATTGCCATCTTGAAGTATCCCTCACTTTTCTTAAAAATTTATTAATTGAGAATTATTATCTGATATTTTATTTGAATATATACTCTATAGAAAAAAGACTGTTAAAAAATAAGCAAATTAAAAAAGAGAAAATTAGATAGAAATGCAGGTATATTATGTTATTTAAATTACATATACCACATTTTTAAATCGAAATCTGATTACGATGATTGATTTACCCTAATTCTGCTCCACAATAATTACAAAACTGTGCTGCTTCTTTCTCAATATGGGCCCCACAACTTTGACAAAATTTATCTTTTTCTGCTGTTTCTGCCGGAACCGCCTTTAATTGCCCTGTTTTTGAAGAGAACTTACCCCGTAATTCACCTGACATTTTTAAATCTAAAATTATTGCTTGGACATCTTTTTTTGAAATTCCCGTAGTTTTACTTATATCTTCGACGGTGGCGTTAGGATTTGATTCAAATTCATATTTAACGGTATTTCTTAATTTTTTCTTGTTTACTAATGCTCTAATTAGTCCTAGGGAAATTGCAATTCCAATTCCAATTAAAATTATTCCCCACCACCCTCCAGCAATAATGGTGGATATACCCCAGAATAAAAAAGCACCTGCGATGATTAAGCCACAGATTGAAAATCCTTCTGTATATTGATTTTTTTCATATTTCATAAGATCTTTCACCTTATACTTTTTTACTTTAGCTAAAATAAGAAGTTTTAATTATTAAATACTTATATAGTCTGATGTTTAGTTTTATTATTATTTATGTATTTTAACAAGTTCTTCGATAAGATCATTTGTCATTTTGACCGGAATTCCACAAAACCTCTCATAGTCATCAAATTCAGTATATAATCGAGATCCAGAGCATAAAAATGAAAAATTTCCGTCCTCTCGTTTTATAACATGAGCAGTTTTAAGTTCAATATTTGTTTTAAGACCTCAAACTGGTTCATATCAGCTTTCCTTAGGTATATTAATCCTTAATCAATTAATCGACTGACGAAAATCAATAAAATTATAATATAAAATATAAGTCAAATTCCATAGATATTGTAATTGTAATCTCAAATTTTTCTTTTTGATTATTTTTCCTCTAGTACTTTTATTATGACAAAGTATAAATGAGGATTAAGGTACAATAATTGTATATGGGAGAGAGCGATTACATATTAGGTCTTTTTTATTCAGATGAAAATGGTGTAGTATTTGATAATATTAAATTATCGGAGGATTTAACGGAGAATAGAAAAGCTGAGATGAGAATGCTTCCCTTTAAATTCTTAGGGGCTGTTTTTATGACGGAATCGTCTAGCAGTGAAGCAAAGTGGAAAATTGAACTCATCGAAGCAACTTTATCTATATCCGCTGTGAGTTCTGATAATGTCAACATATTTCAATCTTTTTTTAATCTTAATTCCTCATTAGATTCTGGGGAGGGTAGCACAAATCTTTATGCTTTAATTGGATCTCCATATACGGAGGATATTAAAGTAATATTCGATAATATGATTAATTACATCCATCCGAGCATCATCCAAGGTAAATTAGTAAATGAAGGGTATCAGGGAAAGAATTTTCAATATTCGAGCTTTATACATGATGAATTAGATCGAGGATTAGAACTAATTGAATATAAACTCGGCTCAGCAAGAAAAGTGTATTGGGAGGAACAACATAATTTTCTATGTATAGCTTTAATTGAGCGAGAAATAATTAACGGGAATAAAGAGTCATATCTTTATACATTTAACAAAGCTGATTCTTTAAGAAGGATTATCTTATCATTCATTCCATCTTTTTACGTAATGAGTGTTTTACCCGATTTTTATGAAAATTTGATTAATGTAACTTTGGAAATGTTTGGTAAGAAAGGAGTAGATCCTCATTTAAGAATGATAAAATTACGAAATGAAAATAAAACTGTAGTTTATATGGAGGAATTTTTGACAACTACTAACAAGAGAAAAAAATTAGGAGTAATCTTAATTCCAGATGAAAAAACCTGTGAATCTACAAATATATCACATTTCAGAAAGATGTTAAGATCTATATTAGATAGTAATAAAAATTTAGAAGATAATCTATTAAAATTTAATGAAAACTTTAGCACTATGAAATGGGGCATTAATTCTGAAGAAGATTTGAATAAAATTCATCAGATTCTCGATAGAACTGTATAATTTTAAAGATAAGGAAATTGAGTCGATATGGAAGAAGTAAATCTTGAAGATCTATATAAAATTGATAAAGATAGACTACTCAAATACTATGAGAGGATTAAAAATCAATATAAATCATTAGATCCTACTGAAATAATTGCTCAGTTTCTTTTTAATCAATCAGTTGGTCCCTCTGATGAAGATATTTTAATAATTCTCAACTATTTTAAAGAAAACCTTAATCTTTCACAAAGTTTATTGGATTTTGCCTTTGAATGGATTAGAGCTCAAACCATTAGACTTGAATATAAAAAATATATAATAAGAGCTCAATATCCCATCGGGCATTTATCTCTCGCGATAGATGATTGTATTTCGACGTTTTTCCTAAAATATGATAGGCATCTTAGAAAACTCCTTAAAGATGATATTTACGAACATGAAATTAGTGCCCTCTATCATATTTTCTTTAGTATTTTCGAAACTAAAGACATTGATTTACCTATGATTTTAGAATGGTATAAAAACAAAGTACCGACGATTGTTAGCGAGGATAAAAAACTCGATACGAGCATAATTACACTGCGCCTCGCTTTCTCTCTAATCATAGTGAAAGATTATGAATCTGTGCTAGTTTCTAGGAGCCAATCTTTAAAAGAAACTTCTGAGTTTCAAAAACAAGTAAGTTCAAAAGAAGTTTCAGAAGCGGAACAATTTAAAGGAGCACTCATAGAAAGAATGATAAAAACATATTGTGTAAAAAAGGGGGGATTGTCTTCCAAAGAAATCGAGAATGCAGTAACTCAATTTTTATCATCATATTTCAAATTTGGTAAATTTTATAATTATGACGATTTCAAATCGATATTAACACACTCTTTAGCAGCCTACATTTTTTCGGGTCTCACAGATTACTTTAAACAAATCTATTCAATAAACGAAATAAAAACACTCATATCAAAAGCGATGACAATCTTTAAAGACACTAATAAATTTGATGTGTTCGATGGTTTAGCTTGGATAAATGATTTAAAACCTTATGTAAAAGTAGCTCTTTTAGATTTTGCTTTTCATTTAATCGAGGATAATATACAAGAAGTTTCTGCTCCTATAGAAATGATTTCTCAATCACAAGAAAGTTCTCAAATTGATCAATATGACTTTGAATCCAATTTTGATTTGAGTTTGGAAGTTGACGAATTTAGAACCCAATTGGAGGAACACTTAAAAAACTCTAACATTGGATTAATTGAAAGACGAAATATTGTTAGAAACAAGGTTCAAGAATTCCAAACGAAAAAAAGAAAATTTTTGAAGTAATAAAAAAAAATTAGAGAGAAAATTTTTCTCTATATAATTATTAGAAATCTACATTTTTTCCATCGTAAGCATATATAAAGAGCTTCTTCCATTCTTCCGTACTAGGGGATCTCGGACCTGCAGTGCATACAGGACTTTGAAAACACAAGCTAACTAATTTATCCAAATTATTTTCCAAATCAGCTCTAGAAACCTGTGTTTCTTCGAGAGCATGCGGGAATCCGATTTCTTTCTGCAGTTCGTTTATTTTATCAATAACAACATAAGCAGCCTTTTTGATATCCATATCCCACTTAGCCCACCCCAATTGCTTTGCCATTTTCCCCAGTATTTCTGTTGTCTTATCATTTTCATCAGGATTGTTCATGCAATATTCCAAAACGTATGGCAAAAAAATACCCACACATGTTCCATGAGGGGTATGAAACACCGCACCCCAGCTATGCCCTAAAGAATGTCCCAGATGTGCCATAGAATTACTAAAAGCTAAACCAGCAACCGTTGCTGCCAGATGCATTTTATCCCTCGCCTCCATATTTTTACCATCTTTATACGCAACAGGTAAGTATTTAAAGATAAGTTCTACCGCTTTTAAGGTAAGCGCATCACTGATATCATTTCTCCATACTGAAACGATATTTTCAAGCGAATGCGCTAATGCATCAAAACCCGTATCAGCAGTTAATTTTGGAGGCATTTCCATAGGAAAGATTGGATCTACAATTGTATAAGTTGGTATGAGACCGCTATGGGGTATTTCCATTTTTCGCCATACATTATCCGATTCTTCATACCTCGATATTACAATTCCAATAGATACGTCTGCCCCTGTTCCTGATGTAGTGGGAATTGCCACCATCTTAGCTTTAATTCCTGTGTTAATCTTAAATAGTTCTGGATTTAACGGTAATTCGTCAAGAGTGAATTGAGGTAATTCATATAACGCCCATGTTGCCTTTGCCGTATCAATGACAGAACCCCCTCCTAACGCGATGATTATATCGGGTTGATAGGCAAAACATTTCTCTTTTGATTTGATCACACCATTCTCGCGAGGATCAGGGACGACTTCATCGAATATTTCGTACTGCTTTCCCAATTCGTCTAGTTTATCCGTTAATATCTTTAGGAGCCCTAATTCTTCAATAATTTTATCAGTTACAATATAACATTTCTCCCCTGGTACTCTAAACAAAAAGTCTAAAGCATCTTCTCCATAAATTATGCTTGGACTATAAAAAAACCACATTCTTTTTCACCTCTAAATTTCAAATGTTTTTTGGTAAAATTATATACTACAGTAGATTGGAGGTTTTTGATCAATCCAAGGTCTTTCCTGTTCTAATTGGGCTGCTATTCGGAAAAGTGTTGCTTCATCACCAAAACGACCCGCAAATTGAAGACCAATTGGTAGTTTATCAGCATTCCAATATAATGGAATTGACATAGCTGGTTGACCTGTCGTATTAAAGATACTCGTGAAAGCAGCCATTTGACTCATTAATTGGACAGATTTCCCCAGATTCTCTACCGTGAAAGATCCAATTTTTACTGGAGGAATCGTAAGCGTCGGAGTGAGAAATAAATCATATCCACCGTTATGAAACCATTGCGCTAATTTCCGTGAAAAGAGCTGGCATTCTTCTAATGCAAGTAAATAATCAGATGCTGTTCGAGTTGCTGCGTTCTTATACATTAACCAAGTTATTGGCTCCACTTGATCTTTTGTAATCTTTTTACCTAATTCCTTTTCTATATATGTTAATGAGGAACCCGATACGGAAGTAAATACGATACTAAAAGCCTGAAAAAGATTTACTTGACTTAATTCCTCTGGATTTACCTCTACAACGTTATGTCCTAAACTTTCACATAGTTTGGCAACATCTTTTACGGCGTTCACGCAATCGGGATGAATTTTAGTCTCAAAACTCCACCCTTTAGGAATGGAAGTTAAAAAGCCAATTTTTAAACGCCCCAGGTCTTGACGAATTTCTTCTAAATAAGGTCGTTTTTTATGCGGAGCATAGTAAGGATCTCCTAGATCTGGTCCTGATGTTGCATCTAATAGTGCTGCTGAATCTCTTACTGTACGAGTAAGTGCGTGTTCTACAACCATACCGCTACCAATATCACCATAACGTGGACCGAGAGGATTCCGAGCACGAGTTGGCTTCAGGCCAAAGAGTCCACAACAAGAGGCGGGGATACGAATCGAACCTCCTCCATCGTTTCCATGAGCCATCGGTACGATACCAGCTGCTACAGCTGCAGCCGACCCACCACTTGAGCCTCCCGCTATTATATTTAGATCCCAAGGATTTCTTGTCGGTCCAAATAAGACAGGTTCGGTAGTGGGAAGAATGCCAAATTCAGGAGTATTAGTTTTTCCAACAACTATTAATCCCGCAGCTTTCTGACGCTTCACTAGCTCTGTATCCCATTCTGAAATATTTCCTTCGAGGAGCTTAGCGCCTGCATAATAAGGTGTTCCTTCATATTCCGCACAAATATCTTTTAAAAGGAATGGTACACCACTAAAAGGAGCGTCTATCTTTTTGCCTATACTAATTTCTTTATCCCATTTTTCTGCTACTTTACGTGCCTCATCATACATCTTATATATTACTGCATTTATTTGAGGATTAACCTTTTCTATTCGCTCAATAGTAATCTCTACTAGCTCGGACGGTTTAATTTCACGTTCTCGAACCATTTCTCCGAGACCAATTGCATCATTTTCAATTAATTCAACTTTCATATTTTTAAACCTCTTAACTACTCATTTTTATTGGATTAAATTTGTAATTTAATAATTGCAAATTAAGATAAGGAAACTTATATAGATATGCATGTAAAGAAAGAAAAAATAAGTTTGTTATATTAAACGATTTTTTATTCCCTCTGGCATCATAAAACCTATGTAGAATATAATTGCACTTAAGAGAATTATTATCCGGTTTGGTGGCAGAGTTATTACTATTTCCAATATAGCTCCTATTAGAAATAAGATAAATGCGAGTACTAGGAATTTTCCTCTTAACTTATTTTCAGGATCATCAAGCTTTAAAGTTTTAAAGGAAAATAGAAAGCCAGTAATCATAAATACTATTAAGTTAAAAGCGATATGAAATATAGTAATGAGTCCAAAATCAATATCAACGGGACTGACCATTATTCCAACT
>JAHQWS010000314.1 GCA_029856295.1 Promethearchaeia archaeon | reverse complement strand
TTTTCTAACTTTTTTATTTATTGACTTTAGGGAAGGTAAAATCAATAATGATCCAAATGGGAAAGTAAAAATTACTTCTTTATTTATTCAATATAACCTAAAAATTATCAATATAAATTGGCTTAAATTTTGTTTGCCCATAACTTTAAATCTGAGATCAATAAAATAGAAGATGTTTTTCAAATTCAAATAACCGTACCTTGGGCTGTAAGGTATGTGTGCGTGTATATATTTAAGATTGATGATTCATACGTGCTGTTCGATGCGGGTTTAGATATGGGCAATTGGCCTAAACTCTTTTTTTCGGCTCTCAATGAAATAGGTATATCGCTGAAAGAAATCGACTATTGTATTATTTCACATGAGCATACAGATCATACTGGTTTAATGGGGAAGTTTAAACGTCTTAATCCAAACATTCAAATAATGATGTCAGAGGCGGCTCATGAGACCCTTAAATGGGAAACAAATCCTGAAAATTATGAAGAATTGGTGGAAGGTGCGAAAAAGATGGTCCAACAAGTAATCAAATATGGAATAGATGAAAACCAAGGAAAGCGATTGATAGAATGGTTTACGATGTGGCCAAAACTTAGGAATTATCACGAGCCAGATAAAATTTTGCATGACGGGGATGAAATTTCTTTTAAGACCAATAAGTTAAAAGTAATTTGGACTCCTGGACATGCCTTAGGGCATATTTGTGTTTTTGATCAAAATAAAAAGTACTTATTTTCGGGGGATCATATATTGAGTAGGATCACTCCACATATAGGTAATTTTCTCGTGAATCCAGAAATTAGCGAAAAATACGATTTTGACGATATTTTAAAACACTATTTACATTCTTTAAATAGAATTGATGAGCTAAATCCAAAAATAATTTTTCCAGCGCATCAAGACATTATATATAATCCACATGAACGTATACAAGAAATAATCGCACATCATGATAGAAGACTTCGTGAAATCTCAAGTGTCATAAAAGATACTCCTTTAACACCCTATAAAATTTCATTACTTCATTTTGGGGATGATTTAGACGAGATGAACTCCTTTTTGGCACTAAGCGAAGTTATGGGACATCTTATTTATTTGGAAAACAAGAATGAAGTAAAAAGAATTGAGAAGAACAATAAAATATTATTCGTTAGCTAAGACTATTATCTTATTTTTATTGCTTTAATCATTAAAGTCGAGAAGTGTCAAGACTTATAACATTCTCCCTCCATTTTGCGAGGGTGATTTAATTGGTTTTAACACTACGCAAACTCTTTCTACACTTTTTACATCGGTACGAGCTCGAAATGCTTCTATCAATGCATCTAATTCATTTATATCAGGTACATTAATTTTCACTAAAACACCACATTGGCCCGCGAGAAAATACACTTCCTCACACTGTGGCAAGATCTGAGTTTCTCTTAACAAATCTTTTATCTCAGACTCAGATTTTGGTACAAGAGTAACAAAAGCAAAAATACATCTTTCATCTTCTCTGCAAATCTTAATTGTAAATTTTTCAATAATTTGATCATTTTGCAGTTTAACTACACGTTTTCTTACGGTGGATTCAGAGATGGGCATTCCTTCATCAGCTAATTTTTCTGATATTTCTTTATATGACCTTCTTGAATCCTCTATTAACATTTCAAGGATTCGCTTATCCTTTATGTCTAAATTTCTCATTTTTCCTCTCCTTAGCCAATAATTATAAAAATATAAAAAAAAATTTTGTTTGTTTTGTAATTCTTAAAAAAATATAATTCTATATTAGAAATCTTTTAGTAGAGGGCCGAACAGCCTCTCATATTCCACGGCCATACAGTGGATTCCAGCTGCCTTAGTACTTTTCTTTATCTCTTTAATGAAAGGTTCGAAGAATTCAATATTAATCTTATCAAGTGCTGCGTACTTTCCTTTTTTATCTCCTTTATTATCCTTTTCCGCTTTCTTTAAAGCTTTAAGTAAATCCTTAGGAACTGACACTCCCGGGATATAATTATCAAAGTACCATGCTATTCCATGAGATTTCAAAGGAAAGATACCAAGTAATACTGGCACATTGAATTGTTCGAGTTCTTTAAGAAAATCTTTCGCATCATCAACATCAAAAGCAGTTTGGGTTTGGATAAAATCAACACCCTGTTCTACTTTTCGTCCAACTTTTAGGACTTCAGGTTCTCTTGGGTTGCTATTAGGATTTGCTACACATCCATAATTCATTTCGATCTTTCCACCTACAATTTCATTACCTTCATAATCAGTACCTTGATCTATCATTATAGAAAGCATTTCACAGAATTGTGTGCTGTCAATATCGTAAACTGCTCGTGCTCTATTGTGATCTCCTAAAGCAGTATGGTCCCCTGTTAGTACTAAAATATTTTTCAATCCTAACACTGCTCCCGCAGTTACATCTCCGAAGAGTGCAACGCGATTACGATCTCGCACAGTTACTTGCCAGACTGCTTCCAAGCCCACCTTTTCTTGGACCAAATAGCTAGGTACTAATGAAGACATATAAGCATCCCCTTGAGGTCCGTCAGTGACGTTTGCGGCGACTATTTTCCCTGTTTTCTTCATTTCTTCTGCGCCATGAAGGATTTCACTGAGATCTAAAATTTTCTTCGGTTCTAATTCACCAGTAATAACAAATTTTCCTTCCTGGATTTTCTTACATAAATTACTGTATGCGGGTCTTTTTGCCATCTATACTTTCTCCTCCTTTTTTTCTTCTTCATTAGTATATTCTTTATAAATATCTTTATATCCCGGGCTGGTAGACAACCTGAAATCTCTTGGACCACGATATTTCTTGAAAAGATCAAGTCTGTTGAATTTTTTCAATCTTTTCCAAATATCTACCCAGGCACAGGGTTTGGTATATCCACCAACTTCACACATGCCATCTACCATACCCCCACATGGACCATTGCTTAAATGTTTAGCACAGCCAGCACGTGGGCAAACTCCACCTGTCTCTCCTATAATACAATCTCCACATGCTTCACAGTATTCTATGTAAAAGTTTTCACTACTATTCTGAACACCTCCAAAATGACTGTTTTGAGCAGGGAATGTGAGAATATTATCTATCACTTTATTCATCATAACGACACCTAATCCACAGGCCAATGATAGAATTGCTTCATACTCTTCAGCAAATGGGCGACATGTAGTAGCAGCAATTCTATCATCACATTGCCTCAAAACAGTAATCGCTTTCCATATTAATTTTTTTCCTTCAGTACGGGCTTTTAATTCTAAAAGCTGACCGAGAACCTTTGCCTCGTTAAGAGATCTTGGAGGTTGACAACAACCATCACAGCCAGCAATCAATATCTTTGAGTATGGCTTTATTTGTTCATATATTTCGTTTATATCTTTTAGTTCCGTAATTATCATTTTACTAAACTCTTTTTTTTCAAATTTCTTTTTTTTTTTCTTAAATTTTTGTTTTATTATAGCTTAATTTGTGCTTAAAAAAATAACGTTTATTAGGTTGTTAATTTTTCAATTAACTTATTTGGTTTTACACTTCTCTGGTTAAGGCTTAGATCCTCTAATTCAACACCTAAAGCAACTGCCATAATTTCAGATAAATAGAGGACAGGAATATCTAATTCTTTACCTGTTCTTCGGGCAATTATTTTCTCTTTCCTATCATATTGTGTGGTACATGCAGGACAAACAGCAATTAATGCGTCAACTTCTTCTTCAAGGTTACAAAGTTCCGTCATTTTCTCTTCTACTAGGTTTTCACCAATTTCTTCTTGTAATCGAGCGCAAAAGCCGCAGCATTCTAATTTAGTAGCAAAATCAACGGTTTTGGCACCTAGGGTTTTGAGGATTATATCAATTTTTTCTGGTTTTTCAGGATGATCAAACTGCATAATCTTGGAAGGTCTTATAAGATGGCAACCATAATGGACAGCAAGGTTCAAGTCATCTAAAGGTTTTACTGTTAATTTTTTTAATTTATCTAACCACTCTGGTTGGCTAAATATTTCAACAAAATGATAGACTTTCGTTTTTCCCGTGTATTTATAATTAATTTTCTCTAAAATTGCATTAATTCTTTCCAAATATTTTTCATCCCCTTCTAATAAGACACTAACAGTTTTCAACGTTTCATAGCAACCAGAACAAATAGTTAATATATCTAATCCCATTTTCTCCGCAATTGCTAAATTTCTTGCTCCTAAAGTCATCCAAGTATCAATATTTAGTGATTGTAAAGACACAGGTTCAGGACAACAGCTAACACCTACCATTTCTTTTAATTTCAGATCCAAGATACTTGCTACATCTCTGAAAGCTTTTTCTAAATGGGGCAACTTTAGAGGTATTGTACAACCTAAGAAAAATGCATATTCCATTACTTATCACCCTCCTTTTTTTTTGCGAGTTCACCTAATCCCGTTTCCTCAATAATATATCTAATCTCATCAAGATTCGGTGGAAAAATTTGGGGCAATCCCAATCTATTTCTCCTTCTATCAATATTATCTTTTAATCCACCTGTATATGGTACCACAAATCCATTATTAAAGATCGTAACTATTGTTCCCGAATATTCTTTTGGAATCTTACCTTCCTTAACTGCCATATTTCGTAAAAGTGCTAAAATGAAAGAATAATCTACATTCTTTGGGCATCTTTCCGTACATCGATGGCATAAGGAACAAGTCCAAATCGCTTGACTGGACAACACTTCCTCCTTTAGACCTAATAGGCATGAAGCAACAACTCTGTGAGGTTGCATATCTACATATTCCGTAACCGTGCAACCAGAACTGCATACTCCACACTGAATACATTTTAATAATGATTTGGCACCTATTTTTTCACTAATTTCATAGCGAAAATTTTTATCTAGATCATTGGCATTTTTTTTAACCATTTCTGTCATTTTTACGCACCCTCCTTAGCTTTTTCTTTTTTAGGTTCAATTTTATCACCTGTTTTTGATATAGGTCCTAATTCTTTAACCTTGTTGACAAATTCAGTTACAACTTGAGAGAATCTCTTACCTTCGCTTGCAGATATCCATTCTAGTCGATATCGTTCAGGATTAATACCTACTTTTTCTAAAATTTCACTAATCTCATTAAAGCGTCGGAGCATGTCATAGTTGCCTTCTAAATAATGGCAATCACCTATGTGACATCCACCAATAAAAACTCCATCAGCACCCTCTAAAAATGCTTGTAAAATAAAACTCTTCGGTATTCTCCCAGTACACATTACTCTGATTGGCCTAATATTAGTTGGGTATTGGAAGCGACTTACGCCACAAGTATCGGCCCCCGCATAACTACACCAATTGCATAAGAAAGCCACTATTCTTGGTCTTTCATCTACAAAATTACCTTGCACTGCCTCACGAATCATAGGATTTATCTGATCGTCTGAAAAGTGACTCATGGTAATTGCTCCTGCTGGACATGCCGCAGAACAATCACCACAGCCTTTACATAAGAGCGGATTAGACTCAGAGACTAATATCTCATTGTCAAAATTCACGCCAATAGCTCCAAAATTACATACTTCTTCACATTTCTGACAGGCAATACATAAAGCGGGGTTTACCACAGAAACTAACGGTTCATTTTCTACTTCGCCTGAGAGTAGAGGAATTAACGCATGCGCTGCTGCGCCACGACCCTGTGAAATTGAATCCGCAATTCCCTTTGGACTATGGCACGTTCCCGCTAAATATATTCCATCAGTAGCAAAATCTACAGGTCTTAACTTAACGTGTGCTTCTAAGAAAAATCCGTTCTGATCTCGAGCACATTTTATCAGTTCACTCAGCTTTTGAGTATCATGAGGTATTAAGGGTGTAGAAAGAACCACCTTATCAGCATCAATTGTAAGATCAATTTGAGTTAAAATATCTTTGACATTTACATTTAATTTACCATTTGCTACATCAACAGTAGGATAATCGTTAAATCTTATATAATTAATGTTTTCACGAGCTTTCCAGTAATAAGGCTCCTCATCAGTACCAACACGTATGTCCCTATATAAAACATAAATAGTTGAATTCGGATAAGTCTCTTTTACGTATAAAGCATGTCGAATTGATTCAGAACAACATATTAATGAGCAATATGTAACTCCATTACCTCCTTCTGGCTGTCTTGAACCAACACAATGAATAAAGACAAGTGTTTCACCATCTTTTAATTCATTATTCCTAAGCTTTTCAGATAATTCAAGTTGAGTCATTACATTTGGATTTTCTCCATAATGATACCAGCCTTCAGGTTTATATTCAAAAGCCCCCGTAGCGGTAATAATTGCTCCCACATTTAAATCAACTTCTTTCTCTTCAGCAGCATTCTTAACTTTAACCTTGAAATCACCAATTGAGCCCTTTACATCTTGTACTTCTGAGTTTAGATACGTAATTATATTTTTGTTCGCGTTAACTTCTTTCAGTCTTTCATCTAAGAATTCTTTAGAATCAATCCTATCAAAATTGATTTTGTAAATTAAGTTTAATTGCCCGCCCAATTTATCATCTTTCTCTACTAGATGTACTTTAAAGCCCTTACCCGCGATTTCCGTTGCGGCACTCATCCCTGCAACTCCTCCGCCTATAACTAGAGCTTCAGGAATCACATCACCTTTGATTTTGAATTCAGCTCTTTGTGCTGTGACCCGGGCTACACCCATTCGAATAAGATCTTTTGCTTTATCTGTAGCTTTAGGATTATTATGCATGTGTACCCATGAGTCTAACTCACGAATGCTTACGAAATTAAAGAGATATTCATTTAATCCCACTTCCCTTATTGTTCTTTGGAATAATGGTTCATGAGTTCTTGGTGTGCATGCAGCAACTACGACCCGATTTAAATCAAGCGCTTCAACCTTTTCCTTTATAATGTCTTGAGTTAATTGCGAACAACTGTATTTATTTTCCATAGAAAAAACAACATTAGGAAGAGTTTTTGCATATTCTACTAATGCGGGAACGTCCATATAACCAGCTATGTTAGTACCGCATCTACAAACGAATACTCCGATACGTGGTTCATCGGAAGCTAAAACATCTCTCAAAGGGGGAAGCTCAACTTTTTGCTCCTCTTCACTTAGAGGAATTGCATAAGATGCGGCAAGTGCTGCAGCACCGCCAGCTTTGGCCACTGAATTTGCAATATCATCAGGAGATTGACAACAACCAGTCACTAAAACTCCTTCACGGGTAGACCTTAAATCTTCTGAAGAGTTTTTAGTTTTAAAGAAACCAAACTCGTTTTGCTCAATACCTAATATTTTTGCTAATTCTGTGGCACCCTTTCGAGGTGTTACTGCATTTGCTAGCACGACAAGGTCAAAGTCACTAACTTCTACATCTCCCGTATCGAGATTTGCATGTTTTACATAAAGGTTATGATTTTCAGGATTTTCACGTATGTCTCCGGGGATTCCATGATAATACATTAGCCCATATTCATCCTTTGCTCTCTCAATAAACTCATCTTGATTCTTACCGATTACTCTTATATCATTAAAAAAGATGGTTACATTTGTATCTGGTGCGTGTTCTCTAGTTACTACTCCCTCCTTTGCCATATACATACAACAAAATTTTGAGCAATAAGCACATATATCTTCATTCCGAGATCCAACGCACGCAATAAAGGCTATGTTGTGCGCGTGTTTATCATCGGAAGGTCGTAATATTTCTCCACCTGTAGGTCCAGAAGCACTCAATAACCTCTCATATTGCATAGCATTTATAACATTGGGATATTCTCCATAGTGATATCGATCTATGATAGAGGAATCTATCTGATCAAATCCAGTAGCCACGATAATTGAAGCAACCTTATATTCGACAACTTCATCTTTATCATCCCAATTAATCGCCCCTGCTTCACATTCTTTTTCACAGAGCTGACAGGCACCTTTTGTAAGATAAAGACATTTATCTGCATCGATGACAGCTTTTCTGGGTACGGCCTGTGGAAATGGAATAAAAATCGCTGTACGATTTCCCATACCTTCTTCAAATTCTGAAGGAATCTTTTTCATAGGACATTTTTCCATACATGAACCACAACCTGTGCAAGCTTCCCAATTCACGTAGCGTGCCTTTTTAAGAACTTTTACCTTAAATTCTCCCGCTTTCCCCGAAACATCTTGAACCTCCGAGTACGCTAGTAATTCTACATTAGGATGCCGGCTTACTTCGACCATTTTTGGTGCTAAGATACATATTGAGCAATCCAAAGTAGGAAAGGTCTTATCAAGTTGGGCCATGCGTCCACCAACAGATGAGGTTTTTTCTACAAGTATTACTTTGTACCCTTGTTCGCCTAGGGTCAAAGAAGCTTCGATTCCCGAAATTCCGCCACCTATAACCATTATCGAATTTAGTTTGTTTTCTGTCATAATTTTTTCAATTTTTCTTAATAGTTTTAATAAAATTTTACAATAATCAAAATTAATAATTAAAAAAAAAGAATATTATTAAACTTGATAATGAATAGATATTTATTTTTGTATTATGCTTTAGAAATATTTAAATGTTTTCTAAAATTGCTTTTTTCTGTCATTAACAACGAGATTTAGTCTTAAAAAGTTACTTTTTGATCATGAAATACGGATAAAAATCACATTTTTAGCAATAATTTGTTTAATTTTTGAAATACCGCTCTAAATGACGTCTAATCGATTTATTATGGGCATTCTTAATTTTTATAAAAATGACTATTTCGTGATTTTTTTTCAAGCAATTGACTTTTTTTTCAGATTCAAATAAAGGTATAAATTATTATTACTATATTAATACAAAATTAAATAATTAAAAGAGCAAGAGAAGTTTTAATATACCTAAAGATCAATATATTTACAAGAAAAAAAAATCATATCAAAATAATTTTACTAAACTCTACTGGTGATGGTTAATTAAAATTACTGTAGTCGGCCCTCTACAGTCTGGAAAATCATCGTATATTAAGTTCTTGGATGAAAAAGCATTAAATGTACAAGTTAAAGGACAGAATAATATATATTATACAGTTGCAATGGATTTAGCTTCTTTAAGATTAAATGGTTTTGATGTGTTTTTATTTGGCACTCCTGGACTTCTCCGTTTTAGAGTGATGAGAGAATTAATATGTAGTGGTGCGGATGGTTTTATATTCGTATTTGATGCTGTACATCCCGAAAAAGATGAGGATGCGATATCTATTTTAAACTCCGTTCGAAATTCTATTACATCCGACATTCCAATTATTTATTTAGCAAATAAGCAAGATTTAGAAGGGGCAAGATCTCCAGAAGTGATTAAAGCTCAAAACAATCTACCTGACGATTGTAAAATTTTTCCTACGAGTGCCAAAACTGGGTTGAATATCAACGAATCTATAAAATATCTGGTTAACGAAATATTTGAAAGATATAAGGAAGTACTTCAAACTCTCCAAAAGTATGAAAATGACATTAAAAGTTTGGCAGAGAAGCTGAATAAAGACAAAGTGGAAATGCGAGACTTTTTAAATAATCTTGAAATAAAGCGCTTTATAGAAATAGATAGGATTAATAAAATCTATCGTGTAAAAAAAGGATTAAAGAAAATTACCTCTTAATTTTTCACATTAAGATTAAACCAGGATTTTTCCTTATAAACAGCAAATGACAAATTTTTTTTTGCTAAGAACTATTTATATATTTAAGATCCTAAAACTATAAAAGATATAAGAATATAGCCATTGAAATAATTTTTTAATATGCCAAAAACACGCTCAGAAGATACACTCATTCTTTTTGCCCTTACTCCAGGAATTACGAGTATGACGCCAGTTTATAATGCTTTAACGTTACTTGGTAATTTGAAAAAGGATGGAGATCCGAGTAGCCGATTTAATATCATATTTTTTCAGGAAGATGGTCCAAACTACTTAGAAAATTTCACTTTAAATGCCGAATATATTATTATGGCACTTAAATCTTTAGAGCCTGTAATTGTGAAAGGTAATGTTGGGGGAGGGATATTTCTAGGAATATCCATTATAATAGATGTTTTCAAGAAAGTGTCTGAAAAAAGTTTTCGTTTAATAATTTTGACAGATTCAGGCACTCCTAAAATTGCCAAATTGTATATGCCAATTTTAGAAACGATGATTGATCAAATAAAAGGCATGCCCTTTTTCATTGATATCGTTCGAATTGATGTGGAAGATCAAGAAGAGGATACAAAAATGATGAGATTAGCAGCTTTATGTAATGGAAGTATCAATCGAATTAATGATATTTACTCATTACCCCCAATATTAGAGATTTTGGCGTTGAAAAGAAAAATTACTGAAGAGAATATAACAAATAGAAATCATTTTGCCATTCCAATAGAGAATCAACAATTTTATATTAATTTGGCTGATGTCCCACAGGAGTTAAAAAAGCCAGAGACTTGCTCAATTTGTTTTAAAAAGGATTATAATGCCATGGTAAAATGCCCTAACTGTGGTGTTGTCACACATAAAATATGTTGGGCGCAGTGGGCAGAAGATTCATCCATAGGAATTTCCCACATTTTTAGGTGCCATAATTGCTACTACCTTATAAAAATGGAAAAGAAATTCATTGAAAAAGTGAAATTAGCAAAATCAGTAAAGGAAGCTAAAATTCTCCCACAAAAAGATATTTCGGACATCAAAGAATATTTGGAAGGCTTAGAAACAGAAGGTGGACCAAATATAGTTCATATTCATGATCCTATGGGTATCCCTGCAGAAGAATTTATAGAGGAGGAATTAATTACACAGGAAAAAAATTCACATCACCCAATAGCATCGGAAAATGAAGAGGAAATAAAGTTTATTCTGTGTCCCCATTGTTTTAAAATGATCACAAATCAGTATAAGAGATGCCCTAACTGCCATAAAAATCTTAGATAAGAAATTTTTTATCTTTTTTATTAACTCAGAAGCTTTCTAATCTTTTTTATGAAGCTTTCGTTATATGAGAAGCTTTTTTTCTTTCTAATTTCTCGGCATAATGTATTACTATCAATCCTATGATTGCTCCCCATAGAAATGGCCAGAGTATTTGGAGCCACATCAATTCAATTGGCATTAAATATCTTGGCGGGGGATGTTGAGGGTTAGCTGGTGTGGTTCGTATATAGTATGAAAAAGCAGATGAAATCCAAGTAAAAGCCCAGGCTATAAAGGTTGCCATTCCTAACCATTTTCCTTTCTTATAAACTGATTTTTTTTTAAAATATGAGATGTATGTCTTCCAAATTACAACTATCATTACTGGAAAACTTGGCCAAACATGTATATTAAAGCTGGGGCTTTCACTCTCAAAAGGAGGGACATCAAAAAAAATTGCTCCAATAAACCCTGTAAGGCCCGCAAACAAACCTAAAAAATATAACGTAGTAGCAAAACCTCCAAAAGCCCGATGGGATCTGAATAATACATCATTTGACTTTAATAATCCAATTTTTTTCTTTCTATAAGCCGCATGATATCCTGTCGCTGCTTGAACTGTTGCACATAAACAACCTAACATAGTGATAATTGTATTAAATTCCGCAACTGTATATGCAAGCCCACCTGCTGCTGCCATAATACATCATTTAATAATAAGTCAAACTTATTTATTAATCTTTAAAAAAAAAGATATTTTTATAAGGATATAAATAATTGAAGAGTTTAAAGATCAAAAGGGGAGATTTCCTCTGTGTTATGTTTTTTTCTTAACTCTTTGAGTTTTTTCCTCTGATCTTCCAATAAAGTCCAGAAAAACTCGGGAATCCCTTTGTCTTTTTTGTACATACCCTCTACTCTATCTAATTTTTCAAGTAAATGCGTGATTCTAATTGAGAATTGCTCCTCATATTCTTTTTTATTGTAATCTTTATTCAAGTACAATCTAAAAAGATCTCTTAAATCGTGATATTTAGGTATCAATCCTACCGGTGTTTTGATTGCCTCAAATTCATTATGCGTCCTCCCTTCTGCCCACATAACCCAAACAAGCTTGTCTAACATTCCGTTTAAATATTTTCCATCTTTATTTTTTAGAAAGTAATTTGTAGAAAATACTTTTGGACAAACTTTAAGATTATTACCAAATGTTCGATGATTAGCCAAATATTTTCCTAACGGTACCACAACAAAATCTAAATTAGCCATTGGGCTCGGTCTTCTAACACCTTCCGCCCCAAGTGTAGCCGATGTAGTTTCAGATTCAATCGCAGCTCCAATAAAAACTCCATGCTCCCAGTCAAGGCTTTCAAGAACTGGCGGTAGTGTATCGCTATCCCGTCCGCCGTAAAAAATGCCTTCAATAGGAACCCCCTCAGGGCTATCCAAATTTACATCGGCATTCGAAAGTTCATTAATTCTTATTGTATATCTTGCGTTGGGATGTGCGTGAGGAATTTTCTTATTATTTTCATCCTTTTTACCCTTACGCCATTTACCCGAAAAGTTTACGCCTTTTTTAGGTACAGGTTTCCCGTCGCCTATCCAGTATGGAAAACCCGCGGTAATAAGTACATTAGAAAATATAGTCTCTCTTGGAGTTGTAAGAGCCTTATAAATTACAGGATCGTCGTCTTGGTTTACGTCTTTAATGATTCCAAAAAGACCTTGCTCAATATTTGCTGCATGCGCATAGCCGTCATCCCATGCGTGTAGATAAGCAATATCATCACCAACTACAGTTTGATCAGGCAGCATCGCCGTACTAGTTTTACCGCATGCCGAAGGATACGCCCCACAGAAATAGGAAATTCTATTTTTTTCTTTCGGATGAACTCCGAGAATAAAATAATGCTCTGCCAGCCAACCCTCGTTATTGGCTTTATGTATTGCTAATCTCAATGCTAACTTTTTTAATCCTAAACTATTACCAGCATATTGATTATTAACAGATAGAACTCTATCTTCTTGTAAATCTATATATATTCTACGCTTATCAAGGTTTTTTGTAACGGGGGGATTCCCAATTAATTCTCCCGCAGAGTGGATGAAATAGAAAAATCTATCCGATCCGCTTAATTTTTTGAATACCTCGTACCCTGCTCTATAAAGGATATCTTCGGAATGCGCCACATAAAACGAATCCGTAAGCTGAAGGGCAAGAATAGAGAATTTAGAACCTATCGGGCCGAGGCAAAAGAACCTTACTAAACATTCATTTCCTTCCATGCATCCATCCATAATCTCTAAAATTTCTTTAAGTCCCTCATCACGGTCGATATTATTTATCCATTGGCTCATATATTCTCCGTTTGGAACTAATACCCTCGTATTTGCCTTATCCCTTGCCTGATCATGATAATCCATCCTAAAAAATCCATCAAAATGTATTGTATGTCCCTCTGTTACAAGTTTTTCTTCTTCGTGGATTTCAATAGCTTTCTGCCTTACGTAATCTATATCTTCTTTTGAATCAGTAATTACAGTGACCTTAATAGGCTTACATAAGCTAACAAATTCAATAACAATTTGCATTACCTTCTTGTTGTTTAAAGCTTCTAATTTTGCTAGGTTTTCTTGGTCTATCACGTTATTAATATCAAAATTAGGCTTAGTTTTTAATGTCTCCATTATAATTCATTATTTTTTGTTCATCTATATATCATTATATTCAAGTATTAAAAAGTTTTTAGGAAATAAAATAAAAATTAGGTAGTTGTATATTAATATATAATTAAATTGAACGGTTCTATATTTTTTGATCATTATGATGAACGATTTATGAAAGTTTAAACGATAATATTAAAATTTGTTGGTAATAGTTAAACAAAAATCCGATATTTACCAAAAAAGCTGAAAATTTTAATTTATTTATAATTTCCTGATAAAGCTTGCTTGCTTTCTCAGCGTTTTCGTACAATCCTAAAAAATCTCTTTCCTTATTTTCTCAAGCACTTTCGGTAAAATTTCGTCAGTGATTTGTTGTTTAATTTTCGGCAGAACCACGTCTTTAATCAGTTTCTCAACAATAGCAACCATCTCTACTTTTATAACTTCAATGATGGTCTTTATAATTACATCTTCAAATTCTTTTTTTATTTTAGAGGATATTTGGTCTTTGAGGGAATCTTTCACTTTTTCCATTCCTGACTCCTGAAGCATATCCTTTAGCTTCTTGCCGATAACATCTTTAAATTTATCTTGGCTCATAATTTCATTATAATGATTTCAAATTTTTATAAATTGTTAAAAAATCCTTGAATTGATTTAATAGCTAAATACAGCTAAAAAAAAGATAGAAAAAATATAGAAGAAATTCTAATGTCCTATTTTTGTAGAGCTTCTAAAGCGATTTTAGTTGAGGATACAGCTTCCTCAACGGTAACCATACCAATTGTCACCGCGCAAATGTTATGTTTTGAGATATATTCGTACGCTTCTTTTGGTTCTAGTTTCCCCGCAGCGAGTGTTTTCATTCCAACAAAATATAAATTTTTATTGTCATCAACTATTTTCTCTAATGCTTCTTTATCTCCCATATATAATCCATTGGCATTTAATGGAGTCAAAAATGCTTTCACTTGCGGTAAATTTTCAAGAGCATATTCT
>JAHQWS010000313.1 GCA_029856295.1 Promethearchaeia archaeon | reverse complement strand
AATATATTCTTTAACGCGATTCCAAGTGAAGAAGAGATTATTTTATTTTACTTGTTCGGGCAAGAATTTTTACCAATAAGAAGATTAGCAGTATATTTTGCACTTAAAGCTTTTTTTATGGTGCTGATTTTGTATACATCAACAATTATTTATACTTATACAGTAGATATGAGGGATTTCGTTTATTCTTTAATGAAGCTAAAAATACCTTATCGATATTGTTATGCTCTAATGGTAGGAATAAGATATATTCCATTAATAGAGCAAGAAGCTAAGACTATCTCCTTAGCACAGAGAGCAAGAGGGTTTGGTTATGAAAGAGTAAACACCATTAGGAAAGCCTATAACCTAGTTTTTGAGCGATTAATAGCAACCCTCATTACAATTTTAAGAAAAGGATACGTAACTTCCATTTCAATGGAAAATAGATGTTTTGGCATTTATAAAGATCGTACTAATCTTGTAAAAATATATTTTAGACTAAAAGATATAATCTTTATTATTTTCTGTTTTATTGTTTTTAGTTTAGTGATATTATATTTATTACAACTGCTACCAATTCCTCAATTTCCCTCATTATACTCGATCTATTTAGACACTTTTTAGATTAGTGCAAATAAATAATATTTTGTAATACTATAAGAAACATTATGATGTTAAATAAAATTAATAATCTAAAAAATTATTAGAAATAAATAATTTTTAGAACTATGGTTGATAAAACCAAAAAAGTAAAAGACATACAAGATAAATTCAAAATTATTGGTAGAACAGATGAGTTAAAGAAGATCATATTAGCTCATTCAGTAGGTAAAAATATTTTAATTGAGGGAGAAGTAGGTGTAGGGAAAACTACACTTGCTAATGCCGTCTCTTCTTACTTTGATTCTAAGTTTTACCGAATTGACTGTGCTGAGGAAACCTTAACACACAATCTAATTGGATATTTTGATCCTCCCCTTGTAATTGCTAAGGGTTACATAGAAGATTCATATTTATATGGACCTCTTGCTTCTGCCATGATGAATGGAGGCTGTCTATTTATAAATGAAATAAATCGGATGCCAGAGAGCACTCAAAACGTATTACTAACGGCATTAGATGAAAAGTTTTTAGAAATTCCTAAATTAAAGTTGATTAGAGCAGATGAGAACTTTTTTGTAATTGCTACTTTAAACCCTTCTGCTCACGTGGGTGTTACTGTCTTAGGAGAAGCACTTAAAGATAGGTTTATTTGGATTAAACTGGATTATCAAACTCCTGATGAAGAAATAAAGATTATTAAGCAAGAAGTAGATTTTGATAGTCAAGATGAAAGAATTCCTAAAATTGCTCAAGAAATAATACAAATAACAAGAAATAACACTTCTATAAGAAGGGGAAGCTCCATTAGGGGTGCTATTGATATGGCGGCTTTAATGACCCAATACGAAAAAACTAATAGCACAAAAAACTGGGTTGATGCTGCTATCATGGCTCTCTATAATAAAATAGAGCTTGAAGATGGGATTAATAAATCTAAAGTAGAATTGATTACGGACATCGTTTTAGCGGTATTAAATAAATCAGATTTTCAATAATCGATGATTTCTCTTCGGAAATTATCGAAGAGATTGAGAAAAAACGGCTGAATGTAAGGTTAACTGAACAACTTACTGATAAAGAAATTTTACGATTAGAAATAATCAGGAAAAAAAAGAAAAAATCGGACTATTATAAATACTTGGCTGGCTCGTTAGATTATAAACAAATAAAAGATATGACGTATATGGCAATTCAATATAAAAATATTGAAGCCATAATGGGCATGCTTAAAGCAAACATCTATGCGGCTACAGATGCTCTTGATTGTGAAGAGGGTGTTAGATTTTTTTCTGAAAAAGCTGAAGAATCACCGGAAATAATGCCAGAGGTTTATTTTTTTATAAGAAGGCCGATCTCAAAGAAATACAAGAATATTTTTAGACGATTAGCTCGCCAAAGCATATTAAAAACCTCTTTAAAAATAACCAGTAGAGGCCTTAAAGGGATTAAGAAAAAAACTGTGCCCTATTATCATATTGGTATGCCCGAGTTTAATTTAGATGAGACCATTCAACACAATCCTCTTAAAATTTATGAAAAAAGTCTCAGTTATAAAGATATCTATGGGATAAAAAGGAAAAGACAAAAAAGAAAGGTAATACTGATTCTTGATACCAGCGGAAGCATGTATGGTAAAACCTTACTTAATGCCGCTTTAACCACTTCAGTTTTGGCTTATAATATGGAAAAAGAAGATTATAGCATTGTTTTATTTAATTCTACGGCAATGGTATTGAAAAAAATTGATAATAGAATTAAGTCAATTTCAAATATAATCGATGAGATATTAGATTCCGAAGCTGTAGGGTTTACAAATATTCACATTGGTCTTGAAAAAGGGTTAAAAGAACTCATTAAAATTAAAGAAAATGTGAAAGATCAATTTGGCATCTTAATTACCGATGGGAATTATAATCGAGGAGAAAATCCTATGATTCTGGCAAAAAAATACCCCAAATTGCATGTAATAGGAATGCCCGCTGAAAATGATGCCGATAGAGGTATTGATACTTGTCGAAAAATAGCTAAAGTAGGTCATGGGAAGTTTTTTGCTGTAACTGATTATAAAGAAATTCCCAGAGCTTTAATCGAGCTATTATCTCAATATTAATATATTGATTCTCCAATAATACTAACCTCTTTTTTATATATAAATTCCTGAATTCTAACTGAGCTCAATCTAAAAATAATCCAATAATTCTACTCAATTACTTAGAAAACTACTAAAAGAGCAATTAACAATTTACCAATTAATTAGCAAAACTATTGCCTATATGAAAAATTCATTTTATTTACCCTTTTACAGAATTACAAAAAATTAAAAATTATTATTTTTTTTTTAATTATTTTAGTATTTTTTACTCATTAATTAATGCAATATATAAGTATTTAAGAAATAATTTGGTTTAAAATGCGTTCTTCAACTTATTATATACAAATTGAGACAAATAGCAAACTAGATTTATTACGTTTTTAATATAAATATTAAAAATTTAAACTCTATTACTATTTATATCATAAGGAATGAAGTTTAATTTAGCAATAAATTATTAAATGAGCGAATAAAGTGGTACGTCCTCCGACAGAAAAAAACATTTGTTTACGATGTAAAGGAGCAAGACTGTTGTGTGGAAAAAAAACTTGTCCAATCTTATTAAAAAAATCTATTTTAAAGTCTATGGTTCCTTTTGAGATTGGTAAATCATTAAGAAATGTTGAGATCTTTGGTGCAAGTCCACCCGGGTTTTTTGTTGGGCGGTATAATTATCCAGATGTAGCTATAGGACCACTAGTTCCATTTAAGGAATTTGAAACATATAAAAATATTGATGATTATCATATTTTAGATGCACCTGAATTGTGGTTTGGTAAGCAAATAGTGGATGTGATTAAATATAGGAGTAGTTTAGTACGTAGTAATTTTAAAATAAACGTTAAAATAGGAGAAGAAAAAAAAAGGGGAAAAAAAACACTTCCATTAAAAGCTCAAAGATTATTAGAGACTTCTCAAGAATTGTCTATGGCTGCTAGACCAGTAGATACTGAAACGAAGATAGAAAAACTCAATTTTCGAATGATGATGGACAATCATGCGTTACCAATGGGTCCGTCAGGGACAACTGAACAAATAAGGATTACCGAAAATGTAAAAGTCCATCCCAAAGTAGATTACTGTGTTTCAGATACAGATTTAAAGGCTCAAAAAGCGATTTCTGAACACCTTTATCTTAAAGGAAATGTTCCTTTTTCATCAATTATTAGGATATTTTCCGCGGGATTACTTGGAGAGAAATACAATCGTAAATTAGTCCCAACAAGATGGGCTATTACCGCGATAGATGATATAATTTCTAAAAGATTGATTAAAGAAATCAAAAAATTTCCCGAAATTAATGATTATAGAATATTTGAAGCAAAATATCTTGATAATCATTTTAAAATTCTTTTATTTCCTGGAAAATTTACATACGAAATGAATGAAGTTTGGGCCCCTAATTCCCTGTGGAATATTTCTCTTTCAGGAGATAATTATAAACTAAAACCTCAAATAATGACTGATTATGAATTTTATAATGGTAGAAAATCTTATGCAAGTAATATTACTGGTGCTTATTATGCCGCACGTAAAGCAGTTTGTGAATATTTATACAAAATACGAAGACAGGCTCGAATCCTTATATTTCGAGAGGTTTCATCAGGCTATCTCGTCCCTCTGGGAGTTTGGGTAATCCGTGAAACTGTTAATAATGCGATGGAGAGTGCCAAGCCGATCAAATTAGATAATTTCGATAGTGCCATAAGTAAAATGGCTGAAGGGTTAATTCTTGACCTAAAATATTGGAAAAAAAGTAGTAAATTAATAAAGTTTATAAAAACTCAAAAAACGATTGATAATTTCTTTTAAATTAGAATTTAATAATCGAACACAGTTAGATGAGTAAATTTGATTTGGAACACACGCATCAATCAAATGACTAAGACTAAATACCCTATAATAATGGGTGCATTTGCAGGGCTGGGAAAAGCGAAATTTGCCGCTGCTTTCTCAAATGGGGGAGGATTGGGAATAATTACTGCCTTAAATTATAAAGTAGATGGATTTAAAAAAGTTTTACAAGGAATGGAAAGTATGACAGATAAGCCATTTGGGATTAACATATCTGTGCGCCCTCCCGGTGTAAAAACTCCTTATGGGCAATTAACTGAAGATGATTATTTAAAATACGTTGAAATAGGCCTAAATGAGGGATTAAATATATTTACGACCTCAGCATACCAAGCAACATTTATAGGTAAGAGAGTTCACGAGGCAGGATGTTATTGGTACCATAAATGTGCTTTACCTAAGCATGCTTTATCCGCTGAAAAGGCAGGAGCTGATGCAATAACCCTTGTCGGTTTGGAAGGAGCAGGAGCGAAACACCCTTTTCAAAATACAACATTAGTAAATTTAACAATTACTAAGAAATTATTGAAAGTTCCTATAATCGCTGCAGGAGGTATAGGTGATGCTCGTGGATTTTTAGGCGCTTTAGCTATGGGTGCAGAAGCAGTATGTTTCGGAACTGCTATCATGCTCACTAAAGAATGTCCCGCGTCTACTGAATTAAAAGAAAAATGGCTAAACACCAATATTTTTGATGAGCATTTTCATAAAAAAATCTATGATTTCGAAGCAAGAGATATTAAAACACCATCAACAGCAGTAGCACACAGAAAAAACATAATTCCAATAAAAGATTTTATTGAAGAAATAATGAATAATGCTGAACTAATTTTAAAATCGTGGGGATTTACTTCAAATGAATTAAACATTATTTCTTGATGAATTCACTTTATCGTTTTTTATTTTTTTACTATTTTATTACCATTCTGATATAATGTATATTTAAAATAAAAAATTTTTAAGCTTAAGAATTAAAAATTTAAATTATAAGAAAATTAATGTAGTTTTATACTAAAATTAAAATGGTTAAAAATCATGGAAAATAATGAATTTGAATATAAAAAATCATACACAGGAATTTTTGGCTTAAATTACTTTGTTCAAGGAATCTATACGAGTATTTTTACCATGGTTATTCCAGTATACTTATTAACTACTTATGGTGAAATAGATCAAGCGGCTTTAGCATTCATGCTATCAATAATTCTTTTTCCTGGAGCAATAAAAATAATTTATGGGATTTTAACTGATAAAGTTAAAGTAAAAAACCTAGGCAGGCGTAAACCTTGGATTATAATCCCAGATTTTATAGCCGGTATTATTTGGATAATGATAGCTTTTATGATTCCACAGACTTTTGATGCTGCTGTAAGGCTGTTCACGTTGGCAGGGATTATCATTAGTTTTGGCATTTTTATCTCAGATACTGCCTTAGATGGATTTATCATGGACATTTGTCCTAAAAATCAATTGGGTCGTACGCAAGGCTTTTGCTGGGGATTGAGAGCAATAGGAATAATCGCAGGTGGACCAGTGATATTACTTTTTTTGGTATTTCTACCAATTCAAGCAATATTTATTTCTTTAGGAATAATGATGATGTCTTTCCCGATATTTTCTCTCCTAATTAAAGATATCGAAGTACCTAAAGCAGAAGGTCTTGGCAAAACTCTTAAAATAATTTTCAAGAAAGCAGAAAACTGGAAAATGTTCATTTATTCTTTTTTCATGCAAATTGTTGGAGGAGTTGTATACACATTTTTATCTCTGTATATTCTTATTAAGGCAGGATATATAAACCCTAAAGGAGCTACTCTTGCATCATTAGATATAAGTTTATATGAACCTCAAGCATTAGTCACACTATTCATCAGTTTGGGAATAATTATTGGGGCAATCTTGGGAGGCATAGTTGCTGATAAAATATCAAGAAGAACGGCTGTATTTTTTTCAATGGGATTAAACACCGTTTCGCTCCTCTTACTTTTAGTACCTTCTCCCCTTCCAGTATTAATATTTTTCGCATGCTTGGTCGGAATTGCCAGCGGATGGATATTTTCTGCATTTACTGCAGTTGCTGGTGAATATGCTAAACAATATCCTAAATTTACTAGTACTTATTTTTCAATATGCGTCTCATTTATTAATTTTGGTACGCTGTTAGGAATGGTGCTTACTGGAATAATGTTCAATACTTTATCAGGAACAACATCCGATACTTTAATGATTTATGGAACCATTTTTATATTCATGATAATTTTAGAAAGCGTTGCATTGATACCCTTTTTAATGCTAGATAGGGAACAATATGAGTATAAATTAGGGAAAGATGAAATCATAAAGGTTTAAAATTTTTTTTTATTTTTAATTTTTTTAATTGTTGATAACATCTCTTGAAAAAATAATATAATCAATGGGATTTTATCATAATTAGGGATATAAAAACCTAAATTTTTTATCAAATAAATGAGGTTTAAAATATGATTATTGATATGCATATACACCCTTTTTGTAAAGAAGCAACCTGGGGAGATTTAGAGAAAATTGCTGACGTAATGTGGGGAGCTGGCACATTGAAACGTAAACGTATGCGACCCTTTTTGGACCAGCTCGCAAATAAAACTTCGATTGACGACTATATCTCTTTAATGGATAAAAATGGGGTTGATAAGGCAGTAATTGTATCATTTAATATCACTACTGCTTATGGTGTTTGTATGGTGAATAATGATGACATTGCTAACTTAGCTTCAAAATACCCTAAAAGGTTAATTGGTTTTGGCTGTATAGATGTTCCAGCACCGGATGCCATGGAGCAATTGGATTATGCAATAAATTCATTAGGACTTAAAGGTATTAAGCTTGTACCACCTGTACAAAAGTTTGATATTTCTGACAAGAAGTATGATCCGCTATGGAAAAAAATGACAGATCTAGAGATAATTCTTTGGACTCATGGCGGACATCAAGTTTCAACTAAGGGATCCGTGGCAAAATATGGTCATCCTTCGCTAATTGATGAAGTAGCAATGCGACATGAAGATTTGCCAATTATTATCGGACATATGGGGACTCCCTGGTTTTGGGATACCTATTCAGTTGTATTAAGACATCCAAATGTTTACGTTGATATATCTGCACATCCTGACCTTTACGGCTATTTTCCCTGGGATGCATTTACAAATTATAGTATTGAACATAAAGTTTTATTCGCATCTGATTATCCCTTATGTCAATGGTCTCGGATAATACCAGCAGTGGAAGACCTTCATATTTCAAAAGGATTCAAGAAAAAAATATTAAGTGAAAATGCCGCTAAACTATTGAAAATTAATTGATATTATTCCCACTAAATATTGAATTAAATTTTAAAAAAAGGATAAAAAGTTAATTATTATTTTCTAATTCAATTGGTTCGAATTCTTTTAATTTTTTAATTTTTTTCACTTTTGGGTTCTTAATTATATTACCTCTTATTAAAACTTTAGAGACTTGTCCGAGGAAGTCTATATTCTCAAGAGGATTGCCAGGAACAATCTGTAAGTCTGCTGATTTTCCTACTTCAATAGTTCCTGTAATATTTTCGATACCAATTACTTCTGCATTATTTATTGTCGCAAAATATATGGCTTCTTGTGCGCTCATTCCTGTATATTTAATTAAATATTTAAGCTCTTTCCATACTTCATAATGAGGGACATACGGAACGGATGCATCTGTGCCCACCCCAAACCTAATTCCTTCATTGTAAGCGCGTTGTAATGCTTTTAGCATTCCGATTTCGATAAGTTTTGCATTTTCTCGTTTTATTTGAGTAATCTTAGTAACTTTTATCGGAAGTGTTGCCAAGCCCATTCCAGCTGAGATTGTTGGAATCACGGTAGTGTATCCTCGAAGAGATTTAGGATTATTCTTAAATATAGATACGAGCTCGTCTGTAATTTCTGCACCATGCTCAATTGTATCTACTCCGCCAAGGAGAGCTTCTTTCATCCCTTCAGTGCTTTCGCAATGAGTTGCTATTAACAATTTACCTCGATGAGCTTCAAAACAAGCCGTTTCGATTTCTTCTACAGTCATTTGTGGTCTTCCAGCTTCCCCTACCATTCTAGCATCCATAACACCCCCAGTGGAAAGAATTTTTATGCAATCTACTTCCTCTCTAATATTTCGTCGCACTGCTTTCCTAATTTCTGCGGTTGAATCTACTTCAAAACCTAACATTCCATGCCCACCTGTGGGATAAATTCCTTTCCCTGAACAAAGTATTCTGGGACCAGTTATTTTTCCTTCTTCAATTTTTTTTCTTAATTTAACATCCAAATAAAGAAATTCACTCATAGATCTGAGAGTGGTCACACCTGCATTCAAAGCGGTTAAGGCATGTTTCTTCATGCCTTTCTTACTTAAGGCAATTCCAATTGGAGTTTGAACTAGTCGTAATAGTTTTTTTAATGTTTTTTCGCTAAGTTGCATTATTTTTGTTGGTTTCCCACTTCCAAATAGATGGCAGTGAGCATTAATCAAACCCGGAAGAACATAACTCCCTTTTAAATCGATTTTTTTATAATCTGAAGGGATCTCGATCTCATCTGTCTTTCCTACTCCAACAATTAGACCGGGAATCTCTTTTTCTTTATCTTTTACGATATTTTGAATTAATATAACTCCATTAGTTATTATCTCACTCTCACGATTACCATCTATAATATTGCACTTAATTAATGCTAAATTCTTACTTGGTTCTTTCTTTTTTAATAGTTTAAGCCACGAGATAATTTTAATCATAGAAATTATGTTGATTATGATGCTAATAACTGACACTATCCAATACCATACTAAAGATAACCAACTAGGTTCTAAATGTGCAATATTCAGACTTAGTTCATAAATTCCGAAATCTAAGTATCCTAAAAGATCCAATATGCCTAAAGGAATGCCGATAAATGGAATTATCCAAGGATAAATTGCTAGAAATCCTATTATTATAAATGATAGCATTCCAAATACTCCCTCTAATGTGCCATATGTTATCCATGCTAAAATTGAAATTAAAAATGCAAATAATAAAAGACAGGATAAAGAGTTTGATGATTTTTTAGTTTCACTCATTTCAATTTTTACCTCCTAAAATTTTAAATTAAAAAAATTAATGATATTCAATCGTCACTGAGGGATATTTCTTTCGTACAAGTTTCTTTTGTTTCCAAAGTTCATCAGCTTGTTCTACCCATTCATCGAAATCATGTGGATTTTCTGGATAGTTTTCATAGTGCTTTTGTATTTTTCCAGCAAGACCATTAGCTTTTAATAATTTTTTAACGTTTTTAAATGATAATTTTCGTTTAAGGACCCCGCCCAATAAACCTGAGGCGATTTTTAAAATTTCTCCAAATGACATATCAGCTTCGTATTCTTTATTAGGTTCTGGTATTTCGCCCTTCCTACTCCTATAAATAATATTGCTTCCTACGAGATAATTCCATTCTTTTTCAGTGAAATTTAATATTCCGGATAATTGCATAAAAAGCCCAGCAAATTTTGCTCCTTGATCTTTGTAGTATCTAACGTTAATATCCCATAATTTTTCTTTAGTTACATAATCTTTTTGTTTTAGTGCGTTCTCTATCACATCAGTTGCTATCATGCATAGCATCCATGTCGCAGTGACTCCGTGCCCCGAGAAAGGATATGTTATAACAGAGGCGTCACCGATACAAAGAAACCCATCTCCTACTAATGAATATGGGGGTCTTCTATAGGGTGTAAATCCTTTTTCTGATTTTACAATTTCATAGGGGGGAAAATTCGCTTTCTTAAGAAGATCATCCCTTACTTTAGCAACATTTTCATATGAACCTGGCTGTCCTACTCCGATAATTACACCATTTTCAAGATGACACGGTCCTAACCAGGCAAGATAATAAATAAATCCATTTAGATGCTGAGGAAATGGTTCATTAGGTTTAGACCACTTGATATATTGTAAAAGTACATACATTACATCGTTAGGTCCTAATTTAAATGTTTCAACGCCATAATCAGTAGGTAGACTGGTTCGAATAGCGCCACTTGTTCCAGACGCATCCACAACCAATCTAGCACGAAATTCAATTTTTGCACCATTCTTTTCTGCTAACAATCCTATAATTTTTCTATTCTCGAAAATGAGTTCCGCGAATTTACAATTAAATTCGAATTTCCCACCATCTGATTCTACAACGTCATACATCCTCTGTAAGAAATATGAGAGTCGAATAACAGTTATAAGTGCTCTTATCTTTTTTTTAGTTTTAAAATCAGGAGCATTTACAGTATCTTGCTCAAATACACCAACTAATTCGGGATATCCCTCTTTTGATGGTGGAATTCCCGCTTTCTTAATTCGATCAGTTTCGAAATGTATTATATCTAACCTCTTCCCAACTTCTTCTCTTTTATCTTTTTCAATAATAATCACTGAGAAGCCCTTTTTGGCCAGAAGCCATCCAAGATAAGTTCCTGCCGTTCCAGCACCCACAATAACGATATCATAATTTTCAACCATGTTTACTAACTCCAAATATAAAAATTTATTTTATTTATATTAGTTAATATTAATTAGTAATTAAATTGTCAAGTTTTAAAAACTGAATAATTTAAAATATCTCTACAAAATAAAAGTTTATATAAGTTTCCAGTTTAATAGTGATATCATCAAAGAGATTAATTTTTTTTAAATGGATTATTATTTTAAATAGGTAATGATATCTAGGTTGAATAAGATGAACAATGAAAATAACGAGGAAGAGAAAAGAGCCATTGGATATGAAAAGAGACCTATTAGTTTAAGAATCGCTATAATTGCGATCACCGCAGCTCTTTATATTGCTCTTGGATATATATTTTATGCGCTAAGCTTTTTGGGCTTACAATTTCGAGTAGCAGAATTAATTGTTGGCATGTGTATAATTTTTCCCCTCGAGGGTTTAATAGGGAAGATTATAGGAGTATTTTTTCTTAATTTAACATCGCCTTTAGGGCCAATTGATTTGCTAAGCACTGTTGTCAATATTCCAGCATTGTATTGTATCATATACTTCAGAAATAAAGGAAAATTGAAATATTTAGGGGGTATTTTATACGCTATAATAATTTCGGTTTATGTTGCTATCATTTTAAATCTTGTACTGGCTTTACCGATTTGGCTAATGTTCATTCAAGTGTTTATTTCTGAAGCTATTTTAGCAACTCTAGGGATAGCTCTCTTTGATAAAATTAAAAAAATGTTAGAAATAGAAGAATAATATCTTTTCATTTTTTCATTATGAAGTTATAATTCAAAATCAGTAATTTTATAATTCTAATTTTATTTTGAAAATTATCTTAGGAATTAAAGATATTAAACTCTTAAAAGGGGTATTATAATATGACAAATAAGGCTGTAGTTTATTGGGCATCGCCAATTGAGATTGCTTCCTTAAGAAACACAGCAAAAAATATGGTAACTAATAATTTAGTAAAAACCAGATTAATATTGGATAAGATTCTTGACAATATCAATCCGGGTGATAAGGTGGCAGTGAAGGTTCACGTTGGAGAAGCGCTTAATACTCATTATCTACGTCATGATTATGTGCGTGAAGTGGTCGAGGCTATTAAATCAAAGGGAGGAGTTCCCGCTCTTGTAGAGACACATGGAAGGGGGAACGAATATGAATTATTGGACATATGTGAAGATTATTCTGTATGTGTCGGTCACAGAAGAACAACAGTTGATCATGATAAAATCGCCCATCTTCACGGATATGCTGAATCGATTGTCGGAGCACCGCTGAAATTTATTGACGGGGAAAAAGGACTGGAAGGAGAAATTGTTAATATCGATGGAATTCACTTTAAAGATGTTTCTGTTGCTTTGGGGTTATTTGAATTTGACAAGATGGTGGTAATTTCCCATTTTAAGGGACATCCACAAGCGGGATTCGGAGGAGCCTTAAAACAGATTGGTATAGGATGTGTAACCAAGAGAAATAAATTTTTAGCCCACATGGAAAAGTCTTACGTGGTTAACCCTAAAAAATGTGATATAACAAAATGTAATAAGGAATGCATTAATGCTTGTCCTGTAAATGCAATTAATATGAATGGAGAAAAAGCCTTTATTGATGCTTCTAAATGTTTTGGATGCCATCTATGCGTGAAAAAGTGTCCTATAAAAAGGGCAATTAAAGCGCCAAGAATGAATGAAGTGAAGGATTTTGTGGAAAGGTTCATCGATAACTTTGCCGCAGTTCTAAGTTTTGGTACTGAAAATATTCGGTATATTAATTTTGCTTTAGATATTACAATGATATGTGACTGCACTCCAAATCCAGGAATGCCTGTAGTTCCCGACCTCGGTATTTTTGGCTCATCGGATCCCGTCGCAATTGATAAAGCGTGTTATGATGCCGAGATTAATGCTCCTGGGCTCCCCATTCTCAACAAGGAAGATGAATGGAAAGAGCCTATCCCCACAGGCGTTGAAAAATTTGGAGCAATGATGGATATCGTTAAACCATATGTGCAATTTGAAGCAGCAGTTAAAAACAAAATAGGCTCTACTGATTATGAATTAATAAAAATTTAGAAATTCAAATCTTATATTTTTAAAAAGAAAATAAAAAATTTAATACTTTAAACCAATACTTTACCCTCTTTTATTATTATTTCTCCGTCTATTTCGATTGTAACCTCTTTCATAACACCATCATGATGAATATCGCTATAAGTTTGTCCCCCGATATTGATATTCTTACCGACGGCTAAGTGTGCTGTACCTTTCATCATTTTATCCCCTATAGTTCCAGTTGTATTTTTTAATGTATGGTTTGTACCAATTCCTAGCTCCGCTATATTACTTCCATTTTCATCTGCAGCTTCTATAATTGCTTTTATTTTAGCTGCCTCTTCTGCTCCTTCAATCTTTATTGCTCGACCATTTTCTACGGTTATTTTTACAGGAGTTTTAATCCCTCCTACTTTTTCAAACATTGTATCGATTATCCAAACACCCTGAGCAGTTCCCTCTACTGGGGCAATTGCAGCTTCAGCGTATTCTGGAACAGCCCCCCATGCTCCTGGAACAGCATGTCTCACCCTCAATGGTGCAGAAATTCTATTTTTAATAGATAACTCAACATCAGTTCCTAATTTGGTAATAATTCTTGCTTCGTTTCCGTTTGTTAATATTTCTGCTAATTTCTCCGTTAATTCAGTAATTTTATATATATCTTCGGGTGTAATATCAGGTTTTATGTAGGGCACACCTCCTACTCTTGCTCCGGCATCGGTTGCTGCACGTCTTGCATTCATATGGAGAAATACTTGAATTGTACTGTAGGGGAGTACTCCCATGACTACGTCCGATTCCAGCATCATTTTACTTACTTCTTCTGGGGGTTCAATTTGCATATCTTCTACATTGACATTTGAAAAGGTAACATTAGCACCTAAAGCTTCTGTTTCTTCTGCTAAAAGCTTAGCATTTCTATTAAAGCCTTTAGAAAATATAATTAACACGTTTTCATTAGGTTTTATTGCCATGCATGTTTCTACAATAACCCGTGCTCCTTTCCTATAATCTAATCTCTTACTCATTTACTCATTTACCTCAAAAAAACTATTATTCCTTACTTTTTTAAAGCTTAAAAAGGAAGTTATGATTATTAAAAAGATGTATGAAATTATTAACTTTTTGAGCAAAACGCAATTATTATTTTTATTAAAATCCTAAAAAAGCAGTTATAAATTAAATTAAACCTTTTTAAGAATATAAAAAAATAATTTTTAGCATTAAATAATATTTAGGGGATAATATCTTGATAATTAAAGAAGATCGTTGCATTGGCTGTGGGCAATGCGTTGTGATTTGTCCTGTACAAGCGATAAAGTTAATTGGGGATAAGGCTTTTATTGACAGAGATTTGTGTGTGGAATGTTCTACCTGTTATAGGGCAGCAAATTGCCCAACTAAAGCCATTAGAAAAGAGAGATTAAAGATGCCCCGTTTAGTGAGGAATCCTTTTAGTGATGTTGTCGCGACTCATAAACTAACAGGTGTACCAGGCAGAGGAACTGAAGAAATGAAAACTAATGACGTAACAGGTCGTATTG
>JAHQWS010000312.1 GCA_029856295.1 Promethearchaeia archaeon | reverse complement strand
TATTTATTCTCATATCCTATAAGGATTTAAAAAATCACCAGACAATTTCATTAAATTCGATTGAATTTTTCAATAACAGGCAGGATGTATTGGAGCATGTCGAAAATAATAAGCTCGATTTAGCCAACAATAATAGTTCTATTGATAAAATCCAAAATTTAGTGGATTTAATTAGAGACTATTTATCTGGAAAAAAAATTAATTTATATCAAAAAATCAATGATTTAAATATAGAAATTTTACTTGAAAAAAAATTTCCTACGACTTTTACTAGATCTGTGATGAAATTCTTAACAGAAAACGTGAATTACGGTGAAATTACTACGTATTCAGATATTGGAAGAAATATAGGATCAAAAGCATATAGAGCAATTGGTAATGTTATGAAAAGTAATCCTTTACCGTTAATTATTCCATGTCACCGTGTAATAAGGAAAGATGGCGATCTCGGAGGCTTTATGGGAAAAATGGATAAAGAATGGCAAACTAATCTTAAATTAAATCTATTAAAAATAGAGGGCTCTATGTAGAAAGATTTTTTTTAGTTTTCTAACACATTTCAAAAATTCGATGTAAAAGTAAATACTGTTCCAACACTTGCGTTGAATGCTTTTATCTCTGGAAACTTTATTTTATTTATTTCTCCTATTATTCTCTCCCCTGAACAGTGTATTGGAAATATATATACAGTTCTATCATAATTTTGAAAGGTCCTTAAATACTCTATAGTCTCTCTTATTCTTTCCTCTGAAGCATTTGCCATGTGAATTCCTCCGATTATATGGGATATCGGTTTATCTGTTAAGGTCTTTACATAATCCAAAGTGGACATAAGTCCTGAGTGACAGCATCCTAATAATAATACAACATGGTCCTCGTATTCAAACATAAGACATTTATCATCTAAAATCTTATCAATTTCAAGTGTTCCATTTTGAAGCGAAAAGAAATTATCAAAATCTTCTATGTTATATTTTCTTGGAATTTCTCCGCTTAATGTAATTCTTAAACCCTTAATATTTAGAAGTTCATAATGCGTTATTGGAAAGAATATTTTAGCATTCAATTTTTCGATTCGATCTAAATCAATCGGTTCTTGATTAACAATTTTAGCTGCTGAGAGTAATGGTAAAATCTCTTCACGCGATTTTCCCTCTAAATCACCCTTTGTAATCTCGTCAGAGCGTCTAAAAAATCTCTCATACTTCGCATCGTTGTGGCAAATTACCTGAATTCCATTTTCCAATCTTTCTAAAATAGAATATAATGCTCCACTATGGTCGTAATGCCAATGAGATAGTATTATATGATCCAAATCATGAAGGCTATACCCACGAATATCTAAGTTGTGTAAGAATGTCAAATTACCTCCGCCTGTATCAAAGATTATTTGTTTTAATAATTTTGGGTTCCATCGATCGTCTAATCTATCCAAATCATAAATATTAATTAAGAAGCCTATTCCGTGCTCTGCTAACGAATTAGAGGCAAAAAGCTTGTTTAACTCAACAAAATCTAAGCCATACTCTTCATTGAGCCTCTGGAAAGGCATACAGGTATTATTTGCCAAAAGAATAATTTCGATTTTAATCATAAGAAATCATTACTCAAAATTTAATCTATATAAAATAAATGCGAAAGCTATTTAAAATTTTAAATTAAGATATAATACAAAAATTTCTATTTTAAAAATAAAATATTATAAAGTGAAAACAATATGGAAACTACAGGTTTCAGTAGAGGAACTAAATGGAGCTTTGGAATGGGATCATTCGCTCAATGGTTCATTAATAGCGCGTTTAACGTATGGGTATTCGCGTTTTATTTTGTAGCTGTGGGATTGCCTATAAATTATATATTAGCAGCCTACATTATTTGGACTATTTGGAATGCCACAAATGATCCCCTATTAGGGTACATCTCGGATAGGACACATACTAGATGGGGGAGAAGAAAACCATTTATAATATTGGGAACTATACCCATTCTCATCATTGAGATTATCTTATGGTTGCCTCCCACAGACAGTCATTTTATTACGTTCATTTACCTACTTATTATGCTCATGTGCTTTGATACTTTTTACACTATGGTCACATTTTTCGATGCGCTCTTCCCAGAGATGTTTGTCTCAGTGGAAGAGAGAGCCGAGGTAAATACAATAAAACAGATTTTAGCTACAATTGGATTACTTATGGCATTTTTAATTCCTGGTATCTTTATAGGGGATTTAACAATAAAAGAAGGTTATTTGATTAACGGCTTTGTTACATCGATCATTATCGCTATTTCACTGATTATAGCAATTAAATGGGGGATTAAGGAACGCGAAGAATTCAAATTGGACCATAAACAAGAGTTTGGCTATCTTGGAGGATTAAAACAAGCTTTCAAAAACAAGGGATTTGTATTGTACACAATTATGTTTTTTCTCTATGAATATATATTACTTGTGCTCGCAACTGTAACACCTTTATATGCTTTACACGTTCTTGGAATAAAATCCACCTTATTAATATCGCTCTTATCAGGTTCTATGTTTATTGTTGGAGTGCTTACTGTTATAATATGGATGAAATTGGATGTAAAATGGGGCAGTAGGAAAGCATATGCAGTTGCTATAATAGTGTATTTTATAGCAGCAATTCCGCTTTTTTTTGTATCGTCCTATTTTCTTGCCTTAATAACAGTGATTTTTATGGGATTTGGATTTGGAGGCATGCTCTATTTCATATATTTAATTGTAGCAGATCCCATTGATGAGGATGAATTGAACACGGGAATACGGCGAGAAGGAACATTTTTTGGGATTACGAACTTCTTTATGAGGCTCGCAATGATAATGTCTATTGTTACGGTTTCACTCGTATTTACATCAACAGGTTGGGAAACCTACACACCTAATCCTGGTGCGGATATTATATTTGGAATCCGGGCTTTAATGGTAATATTCCCAGGTATTGCCTTAGGGATTACTCTTATTTGTTTGTATTTTTATCCTTACACCAAAGAACACGTAGCAGAAATGAAATCTAAATTAGCAGAGTTGCATAAAGAAAAAATGGAACGCGTTCAAGCTCAATAGCATTAGTGGAATAAATGTGTGTATAATAAATTTATTTTTTTTTATTTTTTTGAAAGATGATACCAAAAAAATTGTTAAAAAAATTAGTTCATAATTGATTAAGTGCTTGTTCAAAATCCAGTATTAAATCATCAGGATCTTCCAATCCCACGGAAAACCTAAAATGTGTTTTAGAAATGTTCATGGATCTGCGTTCCCATCTAGCAAGATCAATACCCGTCATCAGGCCTGTAAATTCTATCAGTGAGGTGGTATCACCGAGCGATACTCCTACTTTAATGAGTTTCAACAGATTTATAAATTTGTTGCTCATCTCTTCTGTTTCCAGCTCGAAATCAACCATGCCGCCGAATCCTTTCATTTGTTTTTTAGCAAGTTCATGCCCTAGGTGATCTTCTAAACCAGGATAGATAACTTCTCTAACTTTTGGATGCTCATTCAAATATCGGACAATCTTCATTGCGTTTGAACAATGCCTTTCCATCCGCATATTTAAAGTCCTAATTCCTCTAAGGATCAACCACGCATTAAATGGGCTCATAACTGGTCCTTGCGTTTCCCCCCAGAAATAGCGAATATTTCTTATGTCATTTTCAGCACCGATAACTGCTCCGCCTAGACAATCCCCGTGTCCATTTATGTATTTGGTTAAACTCTCGATTACTAAATCAGCTCCCAATTCTAAGGGTCGCTGAAGAGCAGGAGATGCCCATGTATTATCAACAATGCATTTGCCACCAACTTCATGTATCAAATCCGCACAGCTTTTAATATCAATTATATCATTTGTAGGATTCGCAGGGGTTTCAACGTAAATTAATTTAGTTTGTTCATCTATCGCATTTTTTACCTCATCAATATTACACATATTAATTCTTTTAAAATCTATACCCATTTGAGGATATATCTTTGTAAAGAGCCGATAAGATCCAGTATATTGATTTCTATGAATAATCATATTCTGAATTTTTTCGGGATTATTTTGTGGGAGTAGTTCTTTGAGTTTCTCAGGTTTAACTCTCTCCACACGCTTTTGAAGAACACTCATGCATGCAAGATGGATTGCCGCCATACCGGATGCCACTGAAATTGCTTTCTCTCCCCGATGGAGGGTTGCAAGTTTTTGATCTAATGCAAATAAAGTAGGATTTTCTGTTCTCGAATAAAAATAACGATCTTTTAACATTTCATCAAAAGTTTTAAATGTGTAAGACTTTGCTGCATAGATTGGAGGGCGAATACTGTGCGATGTCTCAGGGTAAGGATCTTCTCCTGCCCTTAGTATCTGTGTATCAAAACTCATTTTATCCCAAAGTTCCCGATTTTTTTTATCATCTTCTCTTGGAATTAATCTTATATCTTTTTCTTCCTCTCCCATGGTAATCACTATAACGTAATTTTTAAACTGTATTTGGTTTTATATAGTAAGTGAATAAATATTAAAATGAAAGGAATTATAAATTCTTGAAGTTTTAAATCATCATTAATCTAGTTTTATTCCAGGTACCGAATCAGTACCAGCAGACTCATCCATTCCTTCTGCTTTTTGATAGTCATCCATTGTTCGGGATGCGACTTTCTTCGTATATTCTGCTAATTTCTTTTCAACTTCTGGGTCTATACCAGGACCCATTTGTTTCTGTAGAATTTCTTCTACTTTCTCATGAGCATTTTGTATAATATCCTTTGATCCCCTTTTTTTCCATGTACCGCGCCTGTTTCTATCTGCTAATTTTGCGACGAATAATTCTTTCCTTATATTTTTTACAGAATGTTTAGTTCCCAAGAAATTTCTCGTTGTAGTAACAATTTTTTTAATCTCTTCCATTGCGATTGTATCCTCATTGACCCGAACTCCTTCCATCCCTCTTTTAATTATATCAATTAATTCATCATCTATCACAAGTAACTCTAAGGCTTCAGATAGAGATGACTCATATGTACCCGCACAAGTAATATAATTTACTCCCGAATTAGCAGCACACAATAAAGTCATAAATCGCTCATATCCATTTTGGATATCAAATACTTTTGATTCTGTGACTGCTCCAGGCCCTCGAGAAGGAATATTATAGAAACGTCCTAACTGTGCAAAGGCTGAAGTAATTAATCCAGTTTCTATAGCCCCCCATGCCACATTTCCTGTTGGAGGATCCATAGGTGCCGACATAGTTGAATAGAAAATGGGAGCCCCTCTATTTATTAGTTGAGTTAATGTTATAGATGATAATATTTCCATGTTAGTTTGGGTTATTAACCCTGCTAATGTAACTGGCGCAGTTGAGCCAGCACTAGCAGCAGGGGCAATAATAGTCGGTTGTTTATATTTTGCAAAAACAAATAATCCATTGAGCATAATTTTAGTTAACATAAGCGGAGAAGTTGGGTTAAAAAATCCTATTAATCTCGGACGATTAATGAGTTCTTCATCCCCCCCTACGATAATGGATGTCAAATTCATCATGTCCTGAGATGCCAAACCGCCATAACATCCTAAACCATATGGTTTGCGACTATTTTCTGCCCAAGCCTTTATCGCATGGCAATGTAATTCCAAAAACGGAACATCATTTGGCCATACATCTACATGGGAACACATGATATTCTTTAGGCTATCAACGATTCTGATTTGTTTGATTGTATCTTCCATAATTGTTTTTCGTACTCCTCTCTTACTTTCGGGATCATAAATTTTTACGGGTGTTCCTACTGTCGCAAATTGGGTTGTTTTTGTATCTACAGTAAACGAAAATGAACCATCAGCCCCCCATAAAGTAAAAGAATCAGGGACATGTTTTAACTGCTCTTTAACGAGCTCTTCCGGAAATTTAACCCAAATATTTTTACTATTATCATCCACAATTGCTCCATTTTCTTTTAATAAAGCTCTTGCCTCTGGAGAATCAACCATTATACCTGTAGTTTCTAATAGTTCAAGAGTTGAGCTGTGAATTAATTCAACCTCATCTTTCGCTAGTACTTCCATTCTAATCATTTTCATGGTAAATTTGCTCCTTATTTCGTTATTTTTTCTAATTTTTATTGAATAGTTTTTTTAAAAATAATAGTTTTTTTAAAATAATACTAAAAGATTATTAATAAAAGAAACATCAGAATAACAGAAAGAGGAAATCGAATTGTCTTTAAAAGAAAAAATGAAAGAATTGATAATAGAATGGGATGAAGATGGATTAAGAGAGATTTGTAAATCTGCTATTGAGAGTAAAGAAGCATCGGCAGCTGAACTCTTAAGAATTATAGGAGATGTCTTGAGATTTATAGGAGAACAATTTGAAAATGAAGAAATTTTTCTACCAGACTTAATTGGTTCTGCCGATACTGTTAAAACTATAATCGATGAAATTTTAGATCCTGCTATTAGAGCTTCAGGAGAGGAAAAGGAAACAAAAGGAAAAGTTATTTTGGGGACTGCTGAGAGCGATGTTCACTCGATTGGAAAAGATCTTGTTGGTTCATTTCTCTTTTCCAATGGATTTGAAGTGTATAATTTAGGAGTTGATGTACCTGCTTCGGCATTTATTGAGAAAGCAGAAGAGGTAGGTGCTCAAATTATCGCAATGTCATCCCTTTTGACAATGTCAATGGATTTTCAAAGGAAACTTATAAAGGAACTAGAAAATAGGGGGATTCGTAATAAATATAAAGTAATCGTCGGTGGAAGCCCGACGTCAGACGAATGGGCAGATGAAATTGGAGCGGATGGTTGGGCCGATGATGCTATAGAAGCTGTATCTCTAGTAAATAAAATTTTAAATGTTTAATACAATAATCCTAATTTCCGAGAGTTAGAATAAAAAATGAAAATGAATAAATTAGAAGTACTTTCTAAGGATGAAATAGAGATTATTCATTCTGCTTCTATTAAATTATTGGGAAATGTCGGTATTAAAATAGATGCTGAAGATTGTCGAAAATTGCTTCAAGACAATGGTGCTGAAGTAGATGAAAATTCAAATTTCGTCAAATTTCCTGAAATATTAATAGAAGAGCAGTTAAAACATGTTCCAGATTCTTTTAAATTGTATGGACGGGATGGTTCTTTTAATTTTGAAGTTAATACTCATAGTACACAATTTGGAACTATCGGTACCCCAGTTCGTATATATGATCCGAGTATGAAAAGAGGCTATAGAAAAGTTGTCTTAGATGATAATATTAAACAAATACGCGTTGTTGATAGTACGGATCATATTATGGCATCCCATATAGATGTGTGGCCTAGCGATGTTAACTATCTTACTGTACATACTGAATGTATATATGTGTGGGCAAAAAACACTCGAAAACCTTATGGTGCTGGATGCTATGGAAGAGTTGCAAGCAAAGATATGATTGATATGATGTCTATTATTGTGGGTGGAGAAGATGAATTAATAAAAAGACCAAGATTGATTGGCTTTATGAATCCAACAAGTCCCCTACATTTACCGGCATTAATGACAAACGGTCTTGAAATTTTTGCTAAATATAAACAGCCGACTATTATCGCTCCTGAGGCGCTAGCTGGAACATCTGCTCCTGTAACTATCGCAGGACTTTTAACACAAACCAACGCGGAAATTCTCGCAGGAATTGTAGTGGCTCAATTGTATAATCCTGGTGCGCCAGTATTCTTTGGAACTGTTTCACATATAACTGATATGAGATCTGGTAACTCCGCAATAGGGTCGGTGGAGACTGGTCTAATGACCGCGGGAATAGCTCAGTTAGCAAGATATTACAATATTCCTAGTAGAGGCTTAGGTGCGGTGACTGATTCAAAATGTTTCGATATTCAAAACGGCTTAGAACGATACCAAACTTTAATGTTTGCTGCTCAGGCAGGTATTAACTATATTACCTGTGCCGGTACGTATGAAGCTACGCTTGCAGAAGCATTAGAATTAATTCTAATTGATGATGAAATTGCAGGTATGATTAATCGAGCTTTTAATGGTATTGATGTGGATGAAGATACAATAGGATTGGATGTAATAGAAAAAGTTGCAACTGAAATAAAACCAGGTACAACATTTTTAAGTGAAAAACATACCAGAAAATACATGAAGAAAGAACTATATATGCCCAAATTAGTCAACAGAAACCGGAGGACCACCTGGCGTAAAAAAGGAGAAAAAGACATAATTACCAGCGCAAGTGAGAGAGTTGAACAGATTCTTAAGGATTTCACTGAGCTTGAAATTCCACCAGATATGGATAAGGAATTAAAAGCTTTTATGAAAATGGCTGAGGAGAGAACTTATGATTACTTCAGAAAAGCTGAGGGAATAGGTGCTGATTCAGTAACCCTCCCTGATGGAATCGAAATTCGTGAGGATAAATAAATTTTCCTTCTTTTTATTTAAAACTATTTTTTTTAATGATAAAATCTTATAAAAACAATATAATGTAATTTCCAATAATTATCAAACACACGGCAATTAGAAATCTTTTACGGAATTTTTCTTTTAAAATGAGGATAGAAAAGATTTGCTGGACCATAGGGGTATTAGCAGCTATGGTCGATGTTAATATTAATCCATTTATCCCTGCGGCTTCAAAGAACAATGAATCTGCTAATCCTAAAGATAAGGATCCCGCTATACCCATATATCCATAATATTTTAAATCGTCTCTATTTTCCTTTTTGAAAGCACAATAATAATCCCTTTGGAATAATCCTAATATTGCCACCGAGATAGTAGCTATGAAAACCCGAATAAAATTTGTTACATGAACATCATGACTAATAGCTCTGGCTTGATGAAATGCTATAATAGTAATCGCCCAAAAAAAAGCTGCTCCGGTGCCTAAAAGCACTCCAACGTAAACATCTGATTCTTTTTGATTTTTATCACCTTGTTCATTTTCATCGAATAGTTCCGTATTATCTTTATCCTTTTTGCTCAATAAAAAAACACTTGAAATTATTAACATACCCCCAATCAACATAGAAATAGTTAATTCCTCGCCAAATAGGAAAAAGGCAAAAGGATAAACAAATATTAGGCTCAGTTGCGTCAATGGAAACGCCCGTGATGCATCTATTTTTTTCAATGAAGTAAAATACATTAAGTCACCTATGGTAACACATAAACCGCAAATTAAGCATGAGATAAGATATACTGTAAGTTCTTGTTCACTCAAGCTTGAAAAGAAGGAGTAACTTCCAATGATCAATGAAAGTAGGAATGTGAAAAGCGATACACAACATAATCTAAAAAAGATTGTTCCTTTCGTATCTGTTTTTCCTAAACCAAATTTATAAACTAAAGATGCTAAACTCCATGTAATTATCGCATCAATAGTTAGCAAATATCCTATTAATTCTGCCATTTTGTCATTGGAGAAAAACTAGCTTTGATTATATAGGTATTTAATTCATAATTAATTTATATTTCGTAACTCTCATGTTCCTAATTTGATGTGAATTTATATTAAATTAGAAAAAAATTATTATATCTTAATACCTTTAATGAAATTATGAGAAAAGAAGAATTTTTAAAATCTATGGATTCCAAGATTTTAAAAGATTCTGTTATTCAAGAAGCGTATTCTAAAGAACATTTGAATAAAGAAATCATTAAGAATCACACCTTCAGTACGGGAACTACTACAGTAGGCATAACTTGTAAGGATGCTGTTATTTTGGGAACTGATAAACGAGCAACAATGGCCTATTTTGTTGCCAGTAAAACTGCTGAAAAGCTTCATAAAATTCAGGACCATGCTTGGATAACTATTGCTGGAGGAGTTGCTGACGCCCAATATCTCGTAGAAGTCTTAAGAGCAGAAACTTCTATATATCAACTTGAAAAAGATAAGCCGATACCAATAAAATCTGCTGGAAGAATGTTATCAAGCATCCTATATAGGAATAAATTATTCCCTTTTGCCGTAGGGCTTATACTTGGGGGAGTAACTGAAGAAGAAGGACCTACTATTTTAGATATTGGTGCTTATGGTTCAATTTTACCGGAAAAATATGTAGCAGTAGGAAGTGGACAAAACTTTTCATATGGTGTGCTGGAAGCTAAGTATAAAGATAATTTAACCCCAGAAGAGGGGAAAGAAATTGTTAAAAAAGCAGTTACGTCTTCTATAATTCGAGATATGGCTAGTGGAAATGGAATAGACATTGCCGTAATTAAAAAAGAAGGTCCCGCAGAAAGAGAATTTATTCCAATAAAATAGTATGAAATAATTTTTTTTGTTAATCTCTTATTAATAGTAACTCATCCTAAATCCGTTAACTTTATATTTGAGAATAAAGTTTATATGTGTTGATTATAGTAATTTAGTGAATTTAATAATCTTTAATAATAATAACATATCTTTATAAAAATAAAATACAATAATTAAGTCAGTAGAAACAACATACAACAGAACTTAACTTTAGTGGAGCAAAAAAATGTCCTACAAAATAATTGTAGATCTATCTCACAATGAACAATTAGAGGAATTCCCCGAATTCAGTTTGGGCGAGGACGACTATGATGTTGAATATATTGATAAAAATGAAACTCTAACTTTTGATAAACTAGAAGATTTTGATATCTTATTTATAGGAAACATTCAACATACGAAAACTAATAAAAAAGATAAGTTTAGCCCTGAACAACTAAAGGGCATTAAAAAATTTATAGGTGAGGGAGGAGGACTCTTAATGACTTCTGGTACCGGAGGAGATCAAGACATTCCCATGAAATTAGGATCCATTAGGGTTTTATATAAAATAACTGGAGTTAAGAGGTTTTGGAACGGCAGAATAATGGAATCCTCATCGAATTTTTTAGTAAAAAAAGGAAATTTAGTGCTTAATGAGTTATTTACTCATCCTATTACAAAGGGAATCTCTGAATTAGTTTTTCCAGAATGTACCTTTTTTACCTTGACTGAGGAAGAAGTTGAAGATATTATTGTCACTTCAGAAAAAGCAGAATTTAAATACTATAGTGATGATGATACTGATGAGGTCGGGCCAGTGCCTATTTGTGTAGTAAGTGAATTCTACAATGGTCGATGTATAACAGTAGGCTCATCAGACTGGATGATTGAAGATAACGACTTTGGAATAGACGCAGGAGATAACTTAAAGTTTCTTGATAATGTTATAAAATGGTTAAGTTTTGAAATCTAATCTTCAATTATTTTAAATTTAAAGCCTTAGGATTTGATAAATTTGTTTTTTTTAAATAATTATGCGCTTAAGATCACAAACTTATAGGACATTCGGATCTAGCAGTCTAAATGAAATTATTCAATATAGATATACATTAACAATATAAGCCTAAAATCTTATTTATCTACTATGTAAGAATTAATATATATTAGAGTATAATCAAGGATAATTAGAATTACGATTTCCAAATTCATTAAAATCTAAATTTATTAATTAATAACATATATTAAAAAAAAGAGAGCTCATACAATAAAATTAAATATTTTAAAAATGGTTTAGAGAATTTTACATCCGGTTTCAATGTCAGTTTGGAAAAATGAAGAAATATTAAAGAGATTTTCATATTATAAGGGGATTATAGATGGAACTCATATCGCTAGGTATTTGATAGCAAAGACTTTAGAATGTGATTTTAATCCAAATGATTCATTAGAGAATTTAGAAAAACTTCTTAATGAAAAATCAACAGAATTTAACCAACTTATCGATAAAAATACAGAAGAACTCAAAACACGCGAAATTAAATCTCCTAATTATATAAGTTTAGCTGAGACTATTGCAAATAAATACCTTGAAAGCTGTATTTTTTGTGAACGAAAGTGTGGAGTAAACCGTATTGAAAATGAAAAAGGATATTGTTTTTTAACAAAGGATTCTTTTGTATCATCCGCTTTTTTACATATGGGTGAAGAGAGTGTTTTAATCCCGAGCGGAACTATTTTTTTTCAATCCTGTAATTTTGGCTGCGTTTTCTGCCAAAACTATGATATTTCTCAAGCATGGAAAGGAACAAGGGACATTGAAGACATTGCATCAAAAGTGGATGATCGAAACCTTGCTGCTCTGGCAGAAAAACTAGTGGATAAAGGAGCCATAAATATTAATTACGTTGGAGGGGATCCTATTCCAAACCTCCATACAATTGTTGGGAGTTTGAACCATCAGACATCAAATATCTGTCAATTATGGAATTCAAATTTTTATCTAACTGATAAGGCTCTCTCATTAATTATTGATTTTATGGATTTCTGGCTACCCGATTTCAAATACGGAAATAATAAATGCGGTGAAAAATATTCAGGTGTCAAAAATTACTATGATGTAGTAGCTCGGAACCACAAAAGAATCCATGATGGGGGAAGCGGTGAAATTATAATCCGTCATTTAGTCCTTCCGAACCACGTTGAATGCTGTTCTAAACCAATCCTAGATTACATAGCAAAACAAATTCCTAAATGTGTCGTAAATGTGATGGGTCAGTACCGGCCGCAGTATAAAGCATATGATTATGATGAAATTAATAGAACTCCGTCATCTAAAGAAATGCTCGAGGTCAAAAATTATGCTGAAAAACTAGGAATTTTGTATAAACCCGTTTCTTAAGTTTTTACTTAATGTTTTTCTAGTTGAGAGTAATCTTGTTTCGATCGGGCTTATAAAAACAAGATTAATTTATTTCTATACTAGATCTAAGCAAAGATTAAGGATCAGAATTAGAAAAGTCTAAAAATTATAAAATATTTCAAAATTTAACAAATATCACTTGTATAACTTAACTTTAAAATAGGAATTGGAATTTTATGACCTTAAATTTAGGAGATGTAAAAGGACTAGGCAAAAAAATTGAAGATCTTAAAGGAGCTGGAATAGATACTGTTGATAAACTAGCTAATGCTACAGTTGAAGAATTATTAGAAATTAAAGGTATAGGTAAAGCTTCAGCTCAAAAATATATAGATAATGCGAAGGAATTATTAGAAAAGCAATCTGAAAAAGAGGTACCTGGAGAAGAAGGACCTGTTAAGGAAGAAGATGAAGAGGAAGAGAAAATTCAAGAAGAACTTAAAAAGTTGGAAGAAAAGAAAAAAAAATTGGAAGGTAAAGAGGTTAAAGAGGGAGACTTTATATTAGTGAAGATTACTGCTAAAACACAAAAGGGTAAAGTGTTTCAGGTCTCGTCAGTTGAAGATGCGAAAATTGCGGGAATATACGATGAGAAAAAAGAGCAACAGGGATTTTATGCTCCCGAATTTGTGATTGTGGGAAAGCCAGGTTTTTTAAATGAGGGTTTAACTGATACGATAAAAGAATTGAATTATTTTCAGAAAAAATCCGTTAGAATTCCTCCAACAAAAGCATTTGGTAAGCGCGATCCTCAAAAAATTGAGCGAATTGGGATTGCTAAATTTAGAAAATTGAATAACGGGAAAAATCCTGAATTGGGGCAAGAATTTGTTAAGCAGACCCAACAAGGGCAGTCTCAGAGGGGTACTGTTATAAGAGTAACACAAGGAAAGGTTGTAGTCGATTATAATCATCCATTAGCAGGGCAGAGCATAGATTATAATTTAGAGATCATTGATAAAATAGAAGATTTTAATGAGAAAATCGAATATTTCATGACTTCCAAAGGAATACCTCAGCAAAGTGTCGCTGATTTCAAGGCCAATTACAATAAAGGTGATAACTCAATAGAATTTACTATTCCAAAAATGTTTATGTTTCAAAACCTTACATATTTTAAATTTGGTCTTGCAATGGATATACAAACTCATATGGGCATTGGCGATGTTAAATTTGTTGAACTTTTCGAAAAAATGCCCATTCCAACAGATACTTCTGAATCTGTTATGAAAAAAGTAGAAGAATTAAATAAACAGAATGAGGAAGAGAAATCTAAAGAAGAAGAAGAGAAAGATACATCCAAAGAAGAATAATTAACTTTTCATAAACTTAATCTATTGTAAATCTAAATTACTAATTCTTCATATTAAATTGTTTAATTTTAGTATGTTTTAAATTAATATGTTAATGGATATTAAAATCCTTTTAAAATTTGAAAAATTAAATAATATTAATAAATTATGGTTGATTGAATAATCTCAGAAAATTTAACTGAGAAAATCTATGGCTAATTCAATAGAATTCGTAGACAGGCCACCACCGCGCTGGCGTAGGAGAAATTTATTAGCATTTATTATTATCAGCATTATTACGGTATCCACAGTGCTTTTTTTCATATATTTTCCTTATCCTATAGAAGAAGAATCTGATTCTTCAGATGACCATCCAGACTTTCCTACAATATATCTTACATGTTATAAAGACCTCGATAATGAAAACTATTCTAATTGTATATTTGAATTAGATAGTGAAGAATCCTCTGAAAGGATTGATCCCTTAGACGCCCAAATTAAAATTAGAGGTGAAACGAGTGCAACTTATCCAAAATTAGGATATCGTTTGGAATTATCGAAAAAAGAGCCCCTATTAGGAATGAGAGATGATGATGATTGGCAATTATTTGCAAGTTATTATGATTATACTCGATTGAAAGTTAAATTATCATTTAATCTGTGGAGAAATTTGTTCTCTTTGGATTCGACCGCAATTTTACCCAGAGCTAGGTATGTTTTATTATATTTTAATGGAGAATTTCGAGG
>JAHQWS010000311.1 GCA_029856295.1 Promethearchaeia archaeon | reverse complement strand
ACAATATTACTTTGCTAAATCTGTAAAAAGATTAGGAATAAAAAATTTCAAAATGACAGATGGCCCTCACGGAATTGCTGCTCAAAGTTCTGGAAGTAAGGAAAGTACATATTTTCCCGTAGCAATTTGTAGAGTAGCTACTTGGAATCCGGAACTCTCAGAGAAATTCGGTACTGCTGTCGCACAAGAAGTAAGAGCTATAGGATATCACATGATTCTCGGACCTGCAATAAATATACAAAGAACTCCTCTGTGTGGAAGGACATTTGAATACCAGACTGAAGATCCTTATTTAAATATGAAAATGGCAGTTCCTGTTGTAAAAGGTATTCAAAGTCAAAGAATAGCAGCATGCGTAAAGCATTATGCATGTAATAATCAGGATACAAATCGGTATCGGGTTAACTCTGTAGTTAGTGAGAGAGCTCTTAGGGAAATTTATCTTCCGGCTTATGAAGCCGTTGTTCGTGAGGCAGATGCATGGTCCATTATGTCGTGTTATAATAGAGTTAATGGTAGGTTTGGATGTGAAAATAAAAATCTCCTGAAAGAAAGACTCATGGAAGATTGGGGTTTTAGGGGTTTTGTTGTTTCAGACTGGCATGCATTAAGAAATAATAAGGTAACCCCTGAAAATTGTATGAATGCTGGATTAACGCTTGAAATGCCATCAGCAACCGTGTATAGGGGAAAAAATATAATTAAAGCTTTATCGGAGGGTAAGATCACTGAAGAAATACTGAATGAAAATATTAAAAGATTTTTGCGCGTAATGTTACTTGTGGGTCTATTTGATGATGAAAATACGCTCCCATCAGGTAAAAGAAACACAATGGAACACCAGGCAATAGCACGCAAAATAGCAGAAGAAGGTATTGTTCTTTTAAAGAATGAAAACGGTTTATTACCTCTCGATATAACCAAAATAAAAAAAATTACCATTATTGGTCCAAATGCCGATAAGAAGATGGCTCTGGGAGGGGGTAGCTCGCAGGTACTTTCGCCTTATGAAATAACACCTTTTAAAGGTTTGGAAGAAAAATGTAAAGGAAAGATTGAAATGGTTCCTTCACCATCAGATGCAGATGTATCTATTATTATTGCCGGACTTAATCACGATAGAGGGAAGGATTCTGAATTTCAAGATCGAGATACACTTGAGCTTCCAGCCGATCAAATTAGATTAATTAATAAAACTGTACATGAAAATTCAAAAACGATAGTCGTTCTTATAAGCGGTAGTCCGATAGCTATGGATGGATGGATTGGTAATGTGCCCTCTGTGATTGAAGCATGGTATCCGGGACTCGAGGGAGGGCATGCCATAGCAGACATTCTATTTGGCGATGTGAATCCCTCCGGGAAATTACCAATTACTTTTCCAAGGAAACTTTCGGATTCACCTGCTCACGTTTCAAAAAGAACTTTCCCTGGAGACGATAATGTGTTTTATGAGGAAGGAATTTTTGTAGGATATCGTCATTTTGATACGAGAGACATTGAGCCTCTCTTTCCTTTCGGATATGGATTATCTTATACGAGTTTTACTTATGAAAATCTCAAACTAAGCAAAGAAAAAGTATCAGGGGATGAAATTTTTACAGTGACTTGCGATATAATTAATTCAGGGGACCATAGTGGTGCGGAGATTGTTCAACTCTATCTTCAAGATGTTGAAGCCAGTGTAGAAAGACCTTTAAAAGAACTTAAAGGATTTAAAAAAGTTTTTCTTAAATCCGGCGAAAAAGGAACGGTTACATTTGAACTAGATAAAAGTGCCCTCTCATTTTATGACGAGAAGAATAATTATTGGAAAGCAGAAAAAGGAACATTTAATATACTCGTTGGGAGTTCGTCTAGAAATATTCGTTTGCAAGGTGAAATTGAATATCTTGAATAATAACATCTATTAAACTAATTACTTTTTTTATTTATTTTATTTAATTAAAAAAAAGTGGATTATTTACTAAATCCTGAATTTAATTGAAAGAAAATCTACTAAACTTATAACAGACTCATATATGCTAGTTCTTCTGACGAATCTTCTAAGAATCCGCAATGAGGACACGCTTTTTTTCTAGGTTTAGATTTGTTGCAAGATGGACATACATCTGAATAAAATGCCGATGTGAAAGCTTCTCCTGTGAGACCCTCTGTATTAATAACTAAACCGTCCACATCAACTTGCTTTAAAGCATCTTTTCCCTCTTTGAGATTAGAAAGTTTCTCGAATAAACCTTTAACTTTTTCATTAGAATTTTGGAATGGACCTTTACCGATTGGTTCCCAGGAAATGTTTGCTTCAAGTGACTCAAATATCCCGTCCTTACGTACATTAAAATTGTGGGGTGATCGATGAACTTCTATACCTTTAACTTCTCCTTTAGGGTTAATCACGATAAATCCAACTGTATTTTTGGGGAAATTCACCTTTTCACTTCGCTTTTTAGCTCGTTTACGTCGAATTTGAACTCCTTGAGAATATTGTGTAATATCGGAAACATCTTCCTCTGATTCCATTTCTTCACTAACTTTACTCCAAACTCTTGATTGATCTATTGTTGAGGCTGGAATATTCATTTGAGCATTAGAGTATTTCATTACTCTTATTTCATTGAGCATTTCACGACTTGCTTTTCCTCCATATCCAAATGCGGCTCCTGCGGATAAATGATGTGGGGCATGAACACATTTCACGGCAATCTCGATCATTTCACTGGGTTGTATCATTACAGTCCCTACTGAAATGCGGTCTTGTGTTCCACTGCCTTTAAAAATTTCACCTTCTTCTATAAGGATTGGTAAATCGCCTAAATTTTGAAAACTTATATGTGCTACTTCAGTCCCCTTATCAATAATTTTACAAACTCCTGTTTCTAATGCTTCTGAAAGCGTAAGATAATCTCGTTGATCTAAAGGAATCTCTTCCTTGATAATTGGTACAAAAGAAATTTCATCAAGGATTATTGGGGGACCTATTTCCATTCCATCCATATCCGTTATTTGTTTAGCATATTTTCTTATTACATCTATTTTTGACATATTTTAATTTCACCTCTATAAAATTTTTAATAATAGAGAAAGAAAATTTTTTCTAAATTAAATTCTCTAAATGAAATTCAATGAATTTTTATCTTTTTATTGAACTTCAATTTTGATACCCATGAAAATACACACATAAAAATTTATCTTTTCTTTAAAAGGAATGATTTAATGTTTAAAAAAATACATTGGGCTTGACCATGCTTGATGACCATTTTCCAATGTAACTTTTACAAAGATCCTCTCGTCTTTAGTAGGACCAGGTTTTAGGAGTATATTAGTTTGAAATGTAAATGATGTATGAGGATTGCTCTGTGCATATCTATAAATACGAACCTGCTTACCAACACCTCCTACATCAAAAATTGTGTCTTTTATTAAAATATCCTTAATCGGGAGTTCAAAATTAATTTGAGATGATTGGAAAATGAGTTTTCCCTTAAAAGGATGCTGAAGCTCAACATCAAATCCTTGAAAATTACCGGAAGTTATAGTATTCCACGATAATATATTTTCCGATTTTTTCTGGAGAGATGCATCTTGATTCCAGAAATTAAATGAGTGAACAGAAAGAATCTGATTCTGCTCAAATTCCGCAATACCTTTCCAAGAAGCATTCCGCTTTCGAGCTCGAAATTCTGCTCCTTCCCATCTAACTCGAATTCTAGTTACATCTTCAATTGGAAGATTTTTAAGAAGATCAGGATTGATTTTCGGATCTTTTTGAGTTATTTTTAATTTTCTTGTTTCCAAATCTTTAGCTAAGTAGAGATATGGGCGAATAGTTGTAATGAGGCATTTACCATTAAAGATTTCTATGCGTTCTATAGGTGAGGCACTGGCAACTGCAACTGATAGTGTTAAGTTCACATCTGAATCATTAGGAACTTCAATGATATCACCCATTATAGCATCTTGACATGTTTCACTCGTTATAACATCATCCGTAAAAACAGCAGGATCTTGCTCATACAGTATACATTCATGAGATAATTTCCCTTTAACATCTAAAAAGATTCTCTCTCCTGTGGTTGCATAATGATGCCGATGTTTTAATGCATGAAAGATAGCTTCACGCGTTAGTTCTGAAGAAAGAAAACAAGTGAGTCCACCATAAGTCCCAAACTTTGATGCTCCAGGATATGCAACGCCAGGGCGTCCTTTGTGATCATCACTATTTGCGACAATTCCCATTCTATACCCCATTTCAAACGCATCAAATAATAACCATTCAAATGTGCCCCATGCAGAATAGATCTCTAAAGAATGTTCCATCCTTCCATCATGATAGTTGCGAATATCTGCAAATCTTCCTCCAACATGGGGGATCACTATAACAGACTTATCCGCATCTGAATTATCTGCAAGGAGCGCCGAAAATAAGCCCGAAACGGTTAAACAATCAGAGTCTTGATCATTTTCTTGTTGAATTAAGGCATGGGATGAACGGTGGATTTGGCGATATGGTTTTAGAAAATATACGTTTCGATCTCCTCCCAAAGCGGTATTTGCAGAATATTCATACCCAAAAAGGGGAACAAACTTATTTTGTACATAATATTTCTCCGATAACTCATTTATTAAATTCCATAATTTTTTAGTTATTTGAAAATCATTCCCTTGATGTCCTATAACATCTAAAAAGGCAACATCCTGTGCAAACTCAAAATACATTTCAGCAGTGTTAGATCCAATTGTCTCCTCAGATTGCCCATGCATATCTCCCCAAAAATGCTTGAATGATAGATCTGCTTTCATTATTAATGGATTTGTTCTGGTAAGAAAATTTGAATCGGAATCATAAATATCAATATGGATAATTGAATCTATAAATTTTTCCTGTTTTCGGTTTGTTTCCAGTAATTGTAACCCAGTGATCTTATGACTGCGTTTCCCTTTAATTTTATATGAAGTTGGGAGCCCTTTAATTGCATATGAAGATTTAAAAGATATTATACAATTTGCTTTATCGGAGGGATTTCCCCATTTATCTTCTGCTCGTATTTGAAGATCAAATTTCTCTCCATTTTTTAGTAGAGTAGGAAGAAAGGCCTTCCATTTATCGGGTGGGCCGCTCACTAAGGATATTGTGGGGCTGGGTAAAGGAATAAATACATTTGTTGAAAATACATCCACGACAGTGCGAAACTCGAAAGAAGGTTCACAAAAAGTCTGCAATCGAATCCCCGGGGACCCATGTTTTTTATCTCCTAATTGAATACTTATTGATTCCCCCTCTTTCAATCCTTTTCCTGCGATCCGAACTCGAAGCATTTTATACCAAGGTCGTTCTCCCTCCCGTAAAGCATATGATAAGATGACTTGTGCATCATTTGATGCTGTCGCAGTCGTATATCCGACTGCCTTTGAATCTTCCATCTGCAATGGACTTTGATCACATGCAAAGCGGAAAAAAACCTTTAATCCCCCTAGGTCATCCATTCCATATATTCCAGCTGTATAAATAAGGGTAAAAGAAGCATACGTTCCGGCAATAAATTCTCCCTTAGGTTCCAATAAAACAGTCCCATAGGGATTTTGGGTTAAATTTTTTGTTGACATGGAGTTTCTTCCTCATTCCTTAAATAAGTTTATATCTTTCTCTTAAATCAATTTCATAAAAGAATTCATTAATCGGGAGTCATTGTTTTCAATTAAGGTAATTAGTAAATCTGTTGCGACTTGTCTGCTTATTATTTCATTGATAAAATTATTATAGATCTAATCTGGTTCTAAATACGCTGTCATGAGTTTAAGATTAGTTACAAAGTACTTTTCTTGATAAATCTACATATTTCAGATTTGAATTATTGAGTTATAATTTTTCTTATTAGAAAATTTTATTTATTTTCTCTAAGCTTATTTTATAGCATAAGGCAATATTATATTTCCATTTTGAGGAAATTTCTCCTTGATTAATATAACTAATATAATAAAACTATATGAAATATATATGAGTAAACAAAACATTAATAAATATAATATATTAGTTTTATTAATATAATCTTTTTTAACATTTCTAAAAAAAAAATAGAATTATAAAAAAAAACTAAAAACTTTTCAATAAAGTTGAATTAAAAAATAGGTGAAAATTTAAAATGACGAAGTTTAATATGATCACGCACCGTAATACAATGATAAATGCACGTACAAGAGCAGAAGATTCATGTGAGTCTGGATTATGCCCTATCTGTGTTGCATCATGTAATGTGTGGTGTGAAGTTTCTAAAAGTGCATTAAGGGGTCGTGAAATTTTATATCCATCAAGAGAATTTTTTGGTGATTCCACAGCAGGAACACCGAAAGACTTTAAGTTTTCTTACGGAGATTTCCAAATAATGTTTGATTGTAGAGGAGCAGAAGGACTTGATATAGTAAACGAGGATACAGTCATATTTCCTAATGCCGATATTACTACAAAATGGGGAAACATAGAACAGAAGCTTCCTCTAGTTATTGCTGGATTAGGAAGTACTTATGTTGCCAAAAAAAATTGGGATGGATTAGCTGTAGGTGCGGCAATATCTGGAGTGAGTCTTACAATTGGAGAGAATGTTGTAGGAATGGACCCAAAATCAACTTTTACAAATGAGAAACCATATCCAAAAGTTATTGAAACAAAGGACTTGAGACACCGAATTGAAAGATATCGAGACTATTGGGATGGAAAACATGGAGATATAATTGTACAAAAAAATGTAGAGGATGGTAGACTTGGAGCCTTTGAGTATGTTACATCTAAACTTGACGTTACTTCACTGGAACTTAAGTTTGGCCAAGGAGCTAAGGCGATTGGTGGCGAGGTTAGACTAAATACTATAGAACGAGCAAAATTACTACAAAGTCGTGGTTATTTGGTTATTCCTGATCCAAGTGATCCTATTGTGCAAGAACAATATAGAAACGGGTTAATTCTAGATTTTGAGAGGCATAGTAGGGTAGGTATGTCTTCTACAGAAGAAATCTTAGAAGAAATTGATCAGATACGTTCAAATGGAGCAAAAAATATCTTTTTGAAGACTGGTGCTTATAGACCTTCTGGTACAGCTTGGATAGTAAGATTGGGAGTTGAGGGAAAAGTAGATGGAATGACGTTTGATGGTGCTGGAGGTGGAACAGGAATGAGTCCAGTTGGCATGATGAATGAGGGCTCAATCCCTACTGCATATTTAGAAGCTCTGGTGGTTGGGTGTTTAGATATGATAAAGAGGAAGTCTCCTAATGCGAAAATCCCCTCTATAGCAATTGCTGGTGGATTTGCGAATGAAACACAAATATTTAAAGCATTAGCAATGGGCGCTCCGTATATAACTTGTGTAGCAGTGGCGAGGGCTCCTATAACTGCTTCAATGAAGGCACAATGGTCAAGCGAAGTAATTGAAAATAAGGAAGTGACGCCTGCAATGCTTAACTATCTAGGATTTCCTAAAGAAAAAGATCCTGACAGTTTAACCATAAGCGAAGCATTTCTTGAATATGACGCATTGATCCGTAAATATCATCATAAAGAAATTCCAGCTTGTGCAATAGGAGTATACACTTATTTCACTAGCAAGTTAGGAATAGGATTAAAGCAATTATTAGCGGGTGCAAGAAAGTTCAAATTAAATTTACTTGATCGAGAAGATATAGCTGCAATTTCTCAGCGTGCCATCAATGTGTGCAAACATTGGGATCTAGGAATTAAATCACAAGAAGAACTTGATATGGAATTAGTAAAGAAAGAAATTTATTCAGGTATTTATGAATAATTTTTTATACAGATTTCATCTCTATCTCTAAGAAAATCATTTTTTTATTATTTTTCTTTTTTATTCATATTCTATTGTACTTGGAGGTTTATTTGAAATATCATAAACCACTCGATTAATTCCTTTCACTTCATTAATGATACGAGTTCCAATTTTCTCTAAAAGTTCCCAATCTAATTTTGCAAAATTTGCCGTCATTACATCCTGAGATTCAACAGCCCTGATGGCACAGAGATTTTCATAAGTTCGATAATCACCCATTATCCCTACTGATTTAACAGGCAGAAGTACACAAAAAGCTTGCCAAAGGTCATTATAAACTCCTGCTCTTTTAATTTCTTGAATTAATATACTATCTGCTTCTCTTAAAATATCTAATCTTTGTTTTTTTATTTCGCCAACACATCTTACAGCGAGGCCTGGTCCTGGAAATGGATGGCGATTGATGAGTTCCTCCGATAAGCCTAGTTTATTACCAATTTTTCTCACCTCATCTTTATATAAATCTTTCAATGGTTCGATAATTTCCAGCATCATATCATCTGGTAAAGTTAAATTATGATGAGATTTTATTTTTGCTGCAGCATTGCTAGTAGCAGCTGTTTCTACCCTATCAGGATAAATTGTACCTTGAGCAAGAAATTTAATATTAGGATATTCATGTTCTAGCTCAATTGTTTTGCTTTCGAATACTTCAATAAAAGTATGACCTATAATTTTTCGCTTTTCTTCAGGATCAACGACTCCTTTTAGTTTTTTCAAGAAAATATCTTCAGCATTTACATAATGAAAGTTTTTAAATTGCGATTCCACTTGAAAAATTCGTTGAACTTCCAATTCTTCGTTTTTTCGCAGAAGTCCATTATTAACAAAAATACAATGCAATCGATCTCCAATTGCTTCATGAAGTAGCATTGCTGTAACCGAAGAATCAACGCCTCCACTAAGTCCTAAAATTACCCTATTCTTATCTCCTATTTCATTTCGTATTTCGTCAATCGTACGATTAATCCAATCTTTTAATTTCCATTCTTTTTTGCATTTGGAAACCTTAAATATAAAATTCTCTAAAATTTTATTTCCCTTGGGAGTATTGGTAACTTCAGGATGAAATTGAACTCCATAGATTTTTTTTTCTTGATTTCCATAAGCTGCGATGGGACAATTTTCTGTTTTTGCTAAAATTTCAAATCCTTCAGGAATCGATATCACCTGATCTCCATGTGACATCCACACAATTTCCTTTTCGTTTAGCTCATTGAATATAAGGTTGGGCTCGATTATATATAATAATGTTTTTCCGTATTCTTTTTTATCTTTTGCCGCGATTTTACCTCCTAGGTTATGAATTATCAAATGGAAACCATAGCAAATACCTAAAACGGGGATTTTGTTTTCTATAATCAATTTGAAAGTATCTTTGGATAATTTAGGGCTACCCTCTTCATAAACACTGCTGGGTCCACCAGAGAGTATAATCCCTTTTGGTTGAAGGCTAGTTATTTTGCTATAAGAGGTGTGAGATGGTAAAATCTCTGAATAAACTCCAAGATCTCTAATTCTTCTTGCTATGAGGTGGCAATACTGGCCCCCAAAATCGATTATTGTTATCTTATCCATGGTCTATTAACATTCTTACAATATTGCTTCTTAAATCTATTAAATTAATAATATCTCTTAAAATTTTCTTATCATTTAATAATATGAGAGAATTTTATGCATTTCTATAATTCTAAATACAATATCGCTATTTGTTTCACAGAATCCGCATAAAATCGCATTTTTGGCTTATCTGATTCACTATTATATTGAATAATCTTTATGAGATCTTTGTATTTTTCATATTCAGGCAATAAGTTAGGTAGGCAATTTTGCATTTGGTAAATTCTTTCTTTATTTAATATTGTGCCTTCAATTTTAGGATCTATTGCTAGATAGAGCATATCACTTTCAACAAGATCATTAAAAAAATGAGTTCCAAGCGATATATTCGGCACTAAATTTTTATGCATCTCAGCAATTTCACAAATAACTGAAACGGTATTTATTTCTTGAAACACAACGGGGACACCTAAAGATGGACTAGATGTTGCCCACCGTCCCGGACCGGCTAAAAAGATTATCTTGTTTTTATCTCCTTCCTGTACTTGGTTTAATTTACCGATAAGCCTGGCTATTTTATATCTCTCTGGATTAGGCAACTTTCCATACAGCTCTGGTACAACATAAATTAATGTGTCTATATTCTCCACTATCCCATTACCTATAATCGGACCACTACTTTTCATAATTATGTTTTCAAGCTTAATGTTTTTAGGTTCCTTCACTTTTTCTAATTTACTTTTAACCTGAAATGGTCGGCACTGAAGAACATAAATTTTATAATTATCATCATTAAGAAAATTGACGGTAAACTCAATATCTACGGGATATTCATAAATTTTCGCAAGAGAATATAATATTTCTTGCAGATCTTTTACGAGTGTAGATTTTAAAATTTTTTTATCCAAATCGAGAAAATAAAATGGTTTCTCTTTTCCTAAATCTCTTAATTTTTTTTCTATATTATAATCCCGGGATCCAAAGAAATCTATGGGAAAATTATTTGATTCTAATATAAGTTCATCAAAATATTTTGTAAAAAATTTATTCTCTCTAAGATTTAATACATCTATTTTTCGCTGGTTATACTTTCGCGTATCTTCTAAACTAGATTCGGGTCTACGATCTGGGGCACTTAAGGCCACAATTCGGGTATAATCGTCATCATATCTTTCTACAGCCCGAGTTCCAAGACCAAAAACTAATCTTATTAGACCTGCTTCAGGTTTTATATCCTTATTCCAAACGAAAGGATTATATGAATAACCCACTCCTGCCAGTTGAGGATAAAAATAATCTCCATAAGGAGCTCCGGATACCCTCTGGACTAAAATAGCCATTTGTTCATCTTTATCCAATAAATTACGACTTAAACGATAATATAGTGCATCTTCACTCAAAGTACTTTTATAAACCTGTTTCACGGCGTTTATAAGGTTTTCAAGCCTCTCTTCAGGGGTGCCTTGGTTTGCGATAAAGATGCTGTCATATTTTCCAGAAAAGGCGTTCCCGTAAGCATCTTCTAAAAGACTACTACTTCGGACTATAATAGGGGATTGTCCAAAATAATTCAACATATTTCTAAATTGGTCAGTAATTTCATCCGGAAACACGCCATCTTCTAACATCTGTCTCCCCTTTGCTGAGAGCTCTTTAAAATCCTCGCTCTTTCTGATTTTATGTCTTGGCCACCAGCAATTATTGACAACCAAATAGGTATAAAATACATCAGATCCGATAAAAAAAGAGTCGTGTCGTTCTAATTTATTATTCCAGTTAGGATTAGTTTTTTTTAAAATAGCTTGTGCAAGCAACATACCTACTGATTTTCCCCCAATTAATCCTGTTCCAATTATTCTTCTTCCAATATTAAGCAAGTCTTCGAGTTCAAAATATTCTTTTGCTAGAACTAATAATTTTGGGTCCCTTGTTATTATCATTCTTATGATTTTTTCTTTTAAAGGGATTAATTCTTCATATTCGCATATACCTGTTTCATGCGCTTGTAATTTTTCATAAGCTTGATTAAAGGTTTTTGACCATATATCTTGTATTTTTGTTGTGAAATCAACCCAGGGTTGTGCATATTCTGCCAATATTTCAGAAATGTCCGAACTTTTTTTTAACGGAATAAATTTCTTCTCATTCCAGATATGAAGCATGTACATTGTTGTTGAATGTCTTTTCCAAACTTTAATAGGATGAATATAATACCTGTCGTCTTTATTATAGACATCAATGATAATTTGGGCAGTATTATGAATTTTTGATATTGTATATTCATTGTGTCTCCCCCTTAATAACGAAAAAAAAGTTTCCGTTTCAAAATCAAACAGATAGGGACATGTAAGCATAAAAAAATTAGCAACCATACGATCACTGTACCAGTCGACCGCTAAATCGCTTAAACAATCGAAAACATAAGCCGCTCCCTTGCCATATTTTTCGATAACAGTGAAAATTTCATCAATAAAATATTCGAATCCTTCTTCCGGATGAACTTGAAATATCTCAGCTTTTATATTTTCCGGTAAAAGTGAGATGTGGTCAGCAAAACGGAAGTAAATTAATTTACGATTTTGTTTGTCTTTATCTGTACAAAATGCATGTACAAAAGGGATGAAATCTTTAATGGAATCTATTTGAAAAACTATGTTATCCCCGGGCATAACTCCGTGTAAAATTTTATCGAATGCCGTGATACCTGTACTAAATGATAATATTTTCATTTTTTTTTTAGGGTAATAATAAATTATTCTTTTTGCATTATTAATATCATGAATGGACTTAAGAATTTATTTATACTACTTTAAAAATTCTCGATTTCTTCTGATTCATGAATTTAATAGTATTCTAATACTAAGTAAGAATATTAGTAATTATTATGAATAAATTTGAAAATAATTCAGAAAAACTTTTTAGTTTGAGTTAAAATGTTCAAGAATTATATCAAATATATTAGTTATATTAGTTAAATCATCACAAATAATAAAAATTGTTTAATTTTAACTATCAATTATATACTAGGATTTATAGAAAAAAAAATAAGGTCAAAATTATGTCTGAATATGTAAATAAGATTTATGAAATAGTTATTGAGAAAGATCCAGAGCAACCAGAATTTCATCAGGCTGTAAAAGAAGTGCTTGAATCATTGGTTCCAGCCCTAGAAAGACATTCAATATTTAAAAAAGAAAAAATTTTAGAAAGAATAGTTGAACCCGAGCGCGTTGTAATGTTTAGAGTTCCATGGTTGGATGATAACGATGATATTCAAATAAATCGCGGTTTTAGAGTTCAATTCAATTCTGCGCTTGGGCCTTATAAGGGGGGTCTTAGATTCCATCCCTCTGTTTATTTAGGAATAATGAAATTTCTTGGATTTGAACAGATCTTTAAAAATTCACTGACAGGTTTACCAATGGGGGGCGGTAAGGGAGGATCTGATTTTGATCCGAAAGGGAAATCAAATAGGGAAGTAATGAAATTTTGCCAGTCCTTTATGTTAGAACTTTATCGTTATATCGGTCCGAATGTTGATGTACCTGCAGGAGATATTGGCGTAGGGAGTCGAGAAATCGGTTTTCTTTACGGACAATATAGAAAAATTGTTAACCAAAATGATGGAGTTTTAACAGGTAAAGGGCTTGAATATGGGGGGTCTTTAATCAGACCAGAGGCCACTGGGTATGGAGCAACATATTTCGCTGAAGAAATGTTAAAAATTAAAGGGTTAAATCTTAAAGGAAAAATATGTACTGTTTCTGGTTCGGGAAATGTAGCTCAATACATTGTAGAAAAGGTAAATCAATTTGGAGGCAAAGTAGTTTCTTTATCAGATTCAAATGGTTCTATTTATGATCCTGAGGGTATTAATGGGAAAAAATATGAATATCTCTTAGAATTGAAGCAAATTAGGCGAGGCCGAATTAAAGAATATGCTGAAGAATTTAATGTGGAATATCGCCCTAATAAACGTCCTTGGGATATTAAATGTGATATTGCGTTCCCTTCTGCTACAGAGAATGAGATCGAAAAAGCTGATGCTCAAAATCTTGTTGATAATGGTGTTATAGCTGTAACTGAAGGTGCCAACATGCCAACATCATTAGAGGGAACAAATATATTTTTAGAAGCAGGTGTAGCATTTGGACCTGGAAAGGCAGCAAATGCTGGAGGAGTAGCAACCTCTGGGTTAGAAATGAGCCAAAATGCTATGAGATTGTCATGGCCACGTGAAGAAGTTGATGCGAGACTTCATGAAATCATGGTTAATATCCATAATACTACATATCAAGTCTCAAAACAATATGATAAGCCCGGAAATTATGTTCTTGGAGCCAATATAGCAGGATTTTTAAAAGTAGCAAATGCAATGATTGCTCAAGGACATTGGTAATTATTATTAAAAAAATTTTCTTAATTATTTTTTTTTAGATCTGCATTGTTTATGATAATAAAAATTATAATTAAAAATTGGGAAATATGAATTTCATAGAAATATGAAATTAATATCAATTTCTTATAGATTAAATGTTTAAATACAAAAAAAGACTTTATAAAATAGATTTCTTCTAAAATTAAATATTAAATATGTGAAGTTGAAGATTTTTATGGAAATAAATGCTTATGAATCGGCTTTAAAACAACTCGATGATGTTGCTAAATTAATTAATTTAGATCCTGACATTCATGAAAAGCTTAAATATATGGAAAGAATTTTAACTGTTTCAATCCCTATAAGAATGGACAATGGAAAAATCAAAGTATTTCAAGGTCATAGGATTCACCATTCAACTGTAAGAGGACCTGGTAAAGGAGGCATACGATATTCACCTGATGTAAACCTTGACGAAGTAAAAGCTTTAGCTATGTGGATGACATGGAAAACTAGTCTTTTAAACCTCCCTCTCGGTGGCGCAAAAGGAGGTGTATGTGTTGATTCAAAAAAATTATCAATAAAAGAATTAGAAAGGCTTACAAGACGTTATACCGCTGAAATTATCAATATTATCGGTCCAGATAAAGATATTCCCGCTCCTGATATAAAAACGGATTCTCAAATAATGGCATGGATGATGGATGTTTATTCTATGCAAAAAGGAAGAACAATACCGGGAGTTGTGACGGGAAAGCCTATAGAAATTGGAGGTTCTGTTGGGAGAGAAGAAGCAACAGGAACGGGGATGTTTTATGTTGTTGAAAGAATGTGTGAAAAATTAAATTTAGATTTAAAATCGATGTCTGTTGTCGTTCAAGGTTTTGGAAAGGTAGGTAGTGTCATCTCTAAAAAGTTATTAGAAAACGGTTGTAAAATACTTGCTATTGGAGAATTCGAAGGTGGAATATATTCTAAAATGGGTTTAGATGTAAATAAAATGATCAAATGGAAAAATGCAGGCAATTTATTGAGAGAATTTAAAGATACTGGTACTATGCCATTATC
>JAHQWS010000310.1 GCA_029856295.1 Promethearchaeia archaeon | reverse complement strand
TTACCATTGTTTGCTTATCAATTAGCCCATTATTCATTAGTGGGTATTTTAGGGGGAATAACGCATGGTTTTCTAAAGAAAAGAGAATTTTTCAAACCGGAAGACGATTTGTATGTTTTTCGCGTGCTCTTAATTTTTGCGATAATAGGAGCAGTAATTACATTTGTGTATGATATTCTCTCTACATTAATTGGAGCCTTAAGTATATTCGGAACGTTAGATATATTTTGGGTGACATATATAATTGGCTTGCCATTTACAACCGTGCATCTCATTGGAAATACCCTTGGTTTTATCTTTATTCTGCCCGGTTTAATCCAGTTGATATATAGAATGCTCGATATTTCAGATAATTAACGTATTAATCTTATTTACTATTTTTTTAATAATAATTATTAATTTTTCATTTTTGTAAATTCACATGAGATTTGATAAAAAGTTTTTAGAACTAAACCACTAATTATAATAGCATTGAAAATAAAACTAAATTAAAATTAATTTAAAATAGTCTACCTAAATTTACGGGATATTATAATGACTGAAGGAGAATCAATTCGAGAAGATGGTGATCTTGAAGTTTATCTAGAATTGCGGCAACATCTCGATAATCTTCCTATTGGATACCCGTCCACGGAGTCTGGGATTGAAATTAAGATACTAAAGCATTTATTTACTCCAGAAGAGGCTAAAATTGCTTTAAAATTGAGACTCGCGCCAGAACCATTGCATAAAATCTATCGACGAGTAAAAAGAATGGGAGTTTCTATTGAGGAACTTGAGAAGATATTGTCCCGCATGTACAAAAAGGGGAGTATCGCGCATGCGACGGTCGTTGATGAGAACGAAGAAACAAAGTATTATGCGATTGCATTTTTAGCAGTTGGCATGTATGAATACCAATTAGACCGCCTGAACAAGGAATTTGTAGAAGATTTTGAACAATACATTGAGGAGGCGTTCATGGATGAATTTACGAGAACAAAAATAAACCAATTGCGCACTATTCCAGTCAGGCAGAGCATTTCCTCGGAACACTCTATTTCCACTTATAATAGTTTAAGAGAAATTTTAGAAGATGAGTCAATCACAAAGGGATTAATAGCTATTATGGATTGTGTATGTAGAAAAAGCAAGGATATTCTTGGAGAGCCTTGCAAGTTGTCGGATATTCGCGAAACTTGTATGACATTAGGCAGAGGGGCCCAAATCTCGCTCGATCAAGGTTGGTCTCGCCAAATAACTAAGGAAGAAGCTCTGGAATTATTGGATAAATTTGAGGAGGCTGGATTTATTGTCCAACCTGATAATACCCAAATTCCATTTTTTATATGTAATTGTTGCGGATGTTGTTGTGAACTCACGACCCATCTAAAGAAATTTGATAACCCGGTGGAATATATAGCAAGCAATTATTATGCAAAAGTCGATCCTGATCTTTGTACAGGATGTGAGGTATGTGTAAATCGCTGCTTGATGGATGCTATTACTATCATAGATCAAATTTCGTCAATCAATCGTAATCGCTGTATAGGCTGTGGACTTTGCGTTTCAACTTGTCCAGGGGAGGCTATAACTCTCTTTCAAAAAGCAAAAGAAACAGTGCCACCAATAGATAGAGCTGATTTATACACAAGAATAACAAATAAAAAAGCCGAATTAGCTCGACAAGAGAAAAGCTAATTACTAATAACTAGCTAAAATTAAACATTTTCATTTTAAAAATTATTTTGCTTCTGAGAGAATTGTAACTTTTCCTCCAGCCGCTTCAATTTTTTGTACTGCTCGCTCGGAAGCTTTATTTACAGTTATATTTACTTTTTTATTAATTTCTCCGCGACCAAGAACCTTTTGAATGTGAACACTTTCCAAATTAATAGTATATGTATCTCCTGATTTAGTTGCTTTTTTCTCATCAACTAATTTTTCAATTTTATAATCTAAATCTTTCACATTCACCGTATTAATTGTAGAGAGTCGAACAATATCCTGAGGTCGTTTAAAACCTTTTTTCCCCATATCCCAGTCAGGGTCCGGAAATCCAAGCTCTTTTTGCTTTAAATAATAAGATTTCTTGCTTTTTTTCCATTGAGTTGTTTTACCTTTTCCAGCTCGTTGTCCGGCCTTTCTATGTTGTCCTACCCTACCGTAGCCACAAGTACGGTTTCCTCTCATTTTTCTAATTTTTTTAGGATACTTTCTCATAACTAAATCCACTCCTTACTACAGCATTTTATAAATTAAATTATTAATATATGGCCCAACATTTCCAAGAGCTCCCCCTTCACCATAGTGTTTTTTTATAGTTCCACGGTGCCCTTTTCTTGGGGGATGTAATCGAAATACTGGTTTAAGTTTGTAGACATCTTTTTCCCGGTATTGTACTTTGCCATCTAATAGAGCTTTCGCAAATTCACTAATATTTTTAAATTCGGTTAAATTTTTAACATGCTCATCCGTGAGTGGTTTATTTCCCTCAACTCTTCCTCTTACTCTTAGTAATCTTATTAAGGTTTTTTCATCAATTTCTCCGAACGCAATATAGTCCTTACATTTATTTAACATGCCTCTATAACTTTTTTCAGCCCAAATTAGCACTCCATGATTTACTTTATGCATTCTTAGCATCTTTAATGTATCCGATATCTTCGTTTTCATACTACCCGGAGCTCCCCTAACCCGAACTGCAAAAAAGAGTTTGGGGGTATACGTATCCTGTTTCATTTTTGCTTTTTTATTTGTTGCCATAACCATATCCACCACTCAATAGTTATACATTAAAACTAAATTTGTGAGCATTTTTAAGAGCGTCAAAAGTTGCTTTTACAAGATTCTCGCTTGTTCGAGTATCTCCAAATGTTTTACTCCAAATATCTTCTATGCCACAAAGTTTTAACACTTGCTTAACTTTATCGGCACAAGCCAATCCTACCCCCGCTGGAGATGGAATCAGATTAATCTTGACACTTCCACATTTGCCATTAATTTTAAATGGAATACTGTGAGTACCACCGCATCCACATTCTTTACTTCCGCAGCCCCTAATTACGGGAACTACTGAAAGTTTTGCTTTATCTATTGCTTTTCTAATTGCTGGTCCAACTTCTCTACTCTTTGCGGCACCTACACCTAAAAATCCATCGGTTCCTACGATTACGACCGCTTTAAATCTACTACGTTGCCCGCTAGCGGTCATCTGTTGGACCATCTTTATGGTAATCACGTCTTCGTGAAGATTTGGGAGTAATATTTCAATTATCTGTTTCTCTTTTACAGCTAAATTATTTTGAAAAATCCGAGGTAAGTCAATTAATCCTTCTTTGACTAATTCTCCAAGTTTAGTTTTAGGAATCCATTCTTCCTCTATTCTTCTTGTTCTACTCATTTATATTTCTCTCTTTAAATTAAGCACTATTTTCTATTTTTTGTAAAGTATTTGATATAATTTGACTAATTTTAGCGGGATTTATTTTATTTTTGTTTAAGTATCCAGAAAAGATTTGGTCGTATTTTTCTGGCTCACTTTGTTTAAGAATTTTAGCATAATTTTCAATATGATTTCCCTTTATTCTTTCCTCTAAATTTTCAGGAAGGAAGTCCTCTTTATGGGGAACTTCAATACCCGCATCTATTATCCCCTTAAAGGCAGCAAGGACGCGGTTTCTGTGGTAAAATATACCCAAATCAAGAATAGCATCTTGGATATTATTTTTTTTGGCTCTTAAACCAGCCAAATAACCCGTAAGATAGGACGCAGGGATATTTCCTGTATTTGCATTATAGTCATATTTTTTTAATAATTCTCTGGAAAATGCAGATACCAAGACCTTATCCCCTGCTTTTTTAGATTCAACAAATTGGACAACTATATGATTATTAGATGCCCTAATGACTACTCTCAGTCTTCTTGACTTTAGTAATTTCAATCTTTGATGATAATTAGTTTTTCCTTCATATCTTCTCCTTTTGGCTACTCTATAACGGGGTCCATGTGCCATTTTTACCTTCCTCTTCTTTGTAATTCTTTATCTTTAATATGTCGGTTCAGCTGCCTCACACTATTAAACATTCCGCCTTTCGCATTTCTATATAGTTTTCGGTAAATAGCGGGAGTTAATAACTTTCTATCTCGTAATTTTCTTAATTCTCTTCTAATGGGGCGGATTCGCTTGATATATGCTCTCTTCTTTGGCATACGAGCATGTTTCGAACCTTTTCTTTTGCCAAATCCTCTTCCTAATCCCTTTTTCTTTCTTTCATGTCTAATATTTTTTCTGTGTTTAGAAATCCCTTTTTTATATTTTTTTTGAATAATACCTTCTTTAATTAAATTTCTGATATCTTCCCTAGTTATCGCCATTTTAATCTCATCCATGAGATATGGGTCAAAATAAACCCTATTTTCTCCACATTTTAATATTTCCGCGGCTATTCTTTTTTGCGCAGTTAAATTCATTTTTCATCACCTTTACTCTTATTAATCCTCGTCCTCTATATCTTCTTCATCAAAAGATTCTTCAAAATCTTCCTCATCTAAAAATTCGTCCTCCTCTTCTAAACCTTCTATCGACGAATCTAACATTGCTTCATATTCTTCCATTTCTCTTTGAGTTACACCGATGTTTAATATTTTAAAATTCCTCTTCTGAGCATGATCTATTAATTCTATTCGTTTCTTTGCTCCCAATCTTCTAGATATTTTAAGGGCGTGTTTTTGAGGATTTAAATTTTGTAAATCACTTAATTTTTCAACTCTGGCTTCCTCGTAGCCAGAAGGATGTAAACCCCGTGTTTTTTTAGGAGTCCTATATCCGACTGAGGGAGATATTACCCCTGACTTAGTTTTCTTTCTTGTTTGACTGTCAATTCCTCTAGCTTTTCTCCATGAATCTTTAACTCTCACATATCTCCAAGATTCAACTCGTCTAAATGAGGGTTTTTTCTTTTTCATATTTTTTCGAATTTCTAATAATCTTTCTTTTTCTGTCAAGTTTTTTACCCCTTTTTTAAGTCTTTACTGTATTTCCCAAGTAACTTCATTGCCAATTTGTTTCTTGTATAAATATACTCCATCTTGAAAAACACGAGGATCTTTTTTACGAATACGGCAAGCTCTCTTAACATTTGCAGCTGTTAAACCTAAAGCTTCTTTATCTGGTCCGATAAAGTACACATCATCACCTTTTACTTCAATTTTCACATTATCAGGAAAATTTGCTTTTCTTGGCGCTCTTTCACCTAAAAAGTTGACGACGTGTATTTCTTTTGTCTTTTCCTTAATCTCAACGGTACAAGGAAAATGGGAATAACAAATTTTTGAAACATATTTATAATTATCCTGTACTCCTATAACCAAATTATTTATAATATTAATTATTGTCTTAGCTAAAGCAAGAGTAGAGTTTTTAGGGAAATGTGCGGTAAATCGTAATTTATTGTCTTGAAGTTCAATTTTTATCCCTCTCGCATGACTGAAATCTTTTGTAATAGGACCCCCTTCTGATCCTTTAACAGTAATAAGATTACTGCCTTCAATTTTCACATCCACACCTTCTGGAATTTCCAATGTTTCATCAAAAAACGCTACTTTAACCATTTTGATTTACCTCATGATTGAATTAATAAACATAACATATTGTATGTCCACCAATCTGCTTCTCTTCTGCCTCTTTCATTGTCATAATACCTTGATTCGTGGTCAAAATAATTACTCCTAATCCCGGAGCAGGTAATAATTTTCTTTCTAATGTTTCATATTGATTTACCTTATAATTTAAGCGCATTAAAGCTTTACATTCGTTTATTCTTCCTAGCAATGCAACTTTGAACTTTCCTTGACGTCCATCATCATATCTTTCAAATTCGCCAATATACGCATGTTTTTGAAAGATGCGAAGAATACGCTGTATTAAATTTGACGCAGGACCAATAATTACCTCTTTTTTCCTCGCAAATTCTGCGTTCTTTAGTTGGTTCGCCATATCGGCAAGAGTATTTACCATATTTTCTCACGTTTTTATTATTTTATGTTTATTCATATCGGCGAAAGCCGATCTCTTTTCCTATCTCGTAGAAGCACCTTCGACAAAGAAACAAGCCATATCTTCTGATTACTCCTCTATGAGTATGGCATCTTCTACATTCACGGATTCCTTTACCGTTTTTTTTTGATTGCGGTATAATCATTCACTCCTTATTGTATTAAAAGAATTCTAAAGCCAATTCTTTTACTATTTGAATATTATAATTTTTTTCTAAATAATATTGAGCTTCCTCTCGACTTACGTAATGATGTTTTGGAATTTTAGAACGTTGTTTTCTTCTATATCTAACTCTCATTCCAGGTCGTAGAATTCTTCCCATAACATCAAGCCCCCAGAGCCCTTTCTGAGCATCATACTCAACGCCAGGAATAGAAATATGTTCTGTTATTCCAAAACCAAAATTACCATAATTATCAAAGCTCTTTCTCAACATTTTATTATTGTTGACAATTATTAATCTTTTTAGCAATTTCTCTGCATCTATTCCTCTTAGTGTTACTTTACAGCCAATAGGTCTTCCTATCCTTAAATTAAATTCTTTAACGTTCTTTTTTGATATAGTTTTTATAGCTTTTTTTCCCGATATAGTTTCAAGAACTGCGACTGCTCTTTCTAGTTCTTCTCCACCAGCTCCTACTCCTATATTAAGTACTATTTTCTCTAAAAATGGTCTCTTCATAGGATTTTCCCAAATTTTATCGAATGCACTCACTTGAGCCTTTTTTGCTTTTTTAGTTTTGGTTGACATTGAGTATCTCACGTTATTTTTTTATTTTTTTTAAGCACCTACTTTTGGTAAGCTAATTTCAGATTGATCTTCACCAATGACAAACGTATAATCATACAATGTTTCAGTATGATCTCCATTATGTTCAATGGAAACTGTATTAGCCTTAGGACCAAATAATTTTTTTATCCTTTTGATAGTACCTACTTGTCCTATATTTTTACCAGACATAATAATTGCTAAATTATTTTCTTTAAATTTTAAAGTTTTAAGGATTTCTTGTTCTGGAACCGAAATTTTTAAGACATCCATTCTTTTATAAATATCTTCCTTGGGATTTTTTGGATCGTTTACCCGAATTAAAATATTTCTCCCATCATGGAGGTTTAACTGAAAGTGTCCACCTTTTATGGTAGTTTTTTGCCTTATTCTACATAGTTTGAAAGAACTCTCGGCTTCAGGTATTTCATGTAATATTAAACCATAATGCGAGTCTGGGAGCAATCGAAAATTTTTGTTTATCTTTTCAATGCTTAATACATCCATTAAACCGACAGGAAAAGCTTTATCTCTTACTATCTTTCCGTCAACCTTGAAATATCCTAATCCTATCAGTTTTTTCACTTCTCTATGATTATCTGCAAATTTAAGAAGATCTCTAACAATATGCAATAAAGGTAAACAGTCTCTAGATGGATGAGGGCCTGGTGAAGTTTTTACGAAAAATTTTCCATGCTTTCTTTTGATTTGTAAGAATTTAGGGGTATTTAACCGTTTTAAAGTCTTTTTTCCTCCATGCCTAGTCATTTATTCTTCCTCCTCCTCTTCTAGTTTTTGTTTGGTTTTCTTGGGAGCAATATAATCTTCATCCCAATATCCCGCTTTTCGCTCGATCATACTAGCTCTCCAACCATCCATTTTCTTTGCAATTCGCTTAAATTTAGTAATGATCAGATTAGATACATGGATAGTGGGGTGAAATTGCGTTCCATCGGTTTTTTCAAATACAGCTTCCTTTACTTTAACCCGTAAATTCTTGTTAATTTCTAACACTTCGCCTTCGAAGTCTGTGTATTCTCCTTTACAAATTTTAACAGAATCACCTACTCTAAGAGGGATTCTTTTGAGTCCATACTCATCTGAAAGGAAATCAGCTAATCGGCAAGAGAGCAATTTTGATCTTTGATGGTTTTTGTAATTAAAAAGCGCTTTTCTCTGTTTGTTCGGTTTTCTTGATTTGATTTTCATATAATTCACTTTTTCAAAATTTTATTATATTATTAAAGATGAGATTGAGGCAAGTCTTGGGAATTGTTCAGCAGCCTCTCTTGCTATCGGCCCTCTAATTTCAGTACCCCTAGGGTCCCCTTCTTTGGATATTAATACACCAGCGTTATCTTCAAAGCATAACCGTGTACCATCTTTTCGTCTATATATCATTTTCTGTCGTACAATTACACATTTTATGATATTTCCTCGAAGATCTGGTCTTCCTTTTTTAATAGTAACTGTACATACGTCACCTACGGAAGCTTTAGGTAACCTTCTTAAACGGGTTTTACTATGATCTACATTTATAATTTGCGCTATTTTTGCTCCAGAATTATCGGCGATAAGAACTCTTGAACCGTTACATAATCCCGCGCTGGTCCGCGGCTTGGTCATTATTTTTCTGCCTGATTTTCTTCTTGTTCCCACTTAACTCCCCCCACCGACTATTTTATCTAAAACAATAAATGCTTTTGTTTTTGAAATTTTTCGGCTCTCGCCAACTCGTACTAAATCTCCTATCTCTATTTCTGATCTTAAACATTCAGGTAAATGACACGAAAGTCGTGAATTACGTCTTTCATATCTTTGATATTTTTTAACAAATTGAACATAATCTCGTCTAATTATGACAGTATTTCGGGTTTTTTTAGACACCACAATACCTTGAGTTATTTTTCCCCTAATTCTTGTCGTCCCATGAAAAGGACAAAAACTATCATTACATTCTTTTATTTTAGGAGGAGCAACTCCAGGCACACCAATATTCTTACTCATCTCAACCATCTCTTTTTTCTTAAAGTTCTTAATCTATTTTCGGGACGACCTACAATCTTAGTCCCATTCACTTCCAACATATGTTCCTCACTATCATTCTTTTCACTTGGAAGTTTAAACCTAAATACATGGTCTTTTTTGATATATTTTTTTGTAATTTTATTTTTTTCGGTAATTAGCATATTTTTGGTATCATCAATTATCATACCTATATCATTATATTCTTCATTTTTTTTCTTCGAAATAAGTTTAGCATAAGCATACAAACCAATTAAATCGTGATATATTAAATATTTGGGATTTGCTTTCATTCTTCTTCTTCATACCATCCTTCTTCTTTTTGTTGCAATTCTTCTTCTTTTATGATAGTCAAAATTCTTGCTATTTGTTTCCTTAACATTTTTGCTTTGGCAGGATTATCAGAAACTCCACCACCCGTCTGGGTAGAATATAAGATCATCAATTCTTCTCTTAAATCAACCAACGTCCTATCCCTTTCTCTATCATCCATTTGTCGGACTTGTGCAGCAGTTACAATTTTCATTGTTTTCACTTTTTCAATAATTATTATTATTCTTTATTTTCCTCTTCTTCTGACTCTATAGAGATTTCTTCCACATCCTCTTCATCTACTTCATCTATTATTTCTTTAACTTCTTCATCGATTTCCCCTTCTATTATCTCTTCCTCGATTTCCAATCTATTTCGGTTCTTACCAAGTTTTACCTCTATTTCTTTTTGTACCTTTTTTAACTCGTCCTTTTTAATTTTAACTCCATCCCCTGTTTTATAACCAGCATGCAAAATTTTAACTACTACTCCCAGTACGCCGCTCTTTTGGATGCACACAGCTACACCTTTATCTACAGCTTCTTGGGCAGGGTGCCCACTTTTTTTCATTGTTCCTGCCCGGAAAATTTGGGTTCTTGCTCTTTGAGAGGTTACCTTACCTGAAACTTTAATCTCAACTCCTTTCGCGCCCGCATCCATTACTTTTCTTAAAATATAATATCCTGCTCTTCTATAATGTCTACCTCGATCTAAACTGTAGGCTAATCTCTCTGCCATTATTTGAGCATCTATATCTGGTTGTTCTACTTCTTCTACTTCGATCTGAGGCATTTCCAATCCAAATCGCTGTTCTAGAACATCAGTAATTTCTTGAATCCGTTTTCCGCCTTTTCCAATCACAAGTCCTGGCCTAGAGGTCTTTAATGTAATCCTTACTCCTAACGGAGTTTTTTGTAAATCAATTCCGGCAAATCCCGCTCGCACAAGTTCTGAGCGTAAATATTCATTAATTTGCATTAATTTTATTCCTTGTTCAATAAAATGCTTCGATAACGGCAAGTTTTAATCAATTTTTTTAATTATTTTTTTGAAATTACATTAGTATTTTATAATCATTAATTAAATTATCCAGGGACTTCATATATTACAAGTTCTACGTGTGAAAGATGTTTATATTTTGCGGAAGATCTTCCATGCGCACGTTCAATATAGCGTTTTATAACCCTTCCTCTATTCGCTGCAGCGTGAATTATTCTACATAAATCAACATCTAAGCCTTTATATTCGGCATTAGATTCTACAGCTGTAAGAACTTCATACACTCTTGCCGCAGCTTTTTGAGGGTATCTTCCCGCATACCATTTAAATTCTTTTAAATCTTTCCTATGCGCTTGTTTCTTTTTATGACGCCTAAATGGGACGGATCTTTTTAATTGAATCACACCTTCTAAAAAGCTCTTCGCTCTATCAACTCTCATTCCCTTAATACACGCACAAATCTCTCTTGCGTGCTTAGGTTTGATTCGTAAATCTCTCCCAGATGCCTTAGCAATTCTATCTGTATCATATCTTTGTTCTTGAAAACTATATTCCCATGTAGGCATATTTCTTCATCTCACTTAATATTATAATTTTAATCATTTTAATGGAACATATTTTGAACTTCTAGTGGCTCCAATACCAGGAGATCCATGTTGCACATGCTTTCGAGTTAAGGAAAATTCTCCTAAATAATGACCAATCATTTCAGGTTTTATCTCAACGATTTCAAATCTTAAACCGTTATACACACCAATTTTCAATCCCACCATTTCAGGGAAAATAATCATATCTCTTACATGAGTACGAGTGAGGAGATCTTTTCCTCTTTTTTTCGCTCGATATGCCCTTCTTAATCGTTCTAATAGTTTTTTTTGACGAGGTGGTAGACCACGTCTTAGGGAACGTCTTGCTCTTGCGGGAAGTAATTGAATAAATTGATCCATATTCATTTTTTTCAGTGCGTCTAATGTGTGGCCGCGATAATGAAATCTAAGACGGTCTAACTCTGCTTCTGTATCTAATTCATCTTCTTCTTCAGAAATCTCCTCTTCTTTTAATTCGTCTGAGTCTTCTTCATTTAATTCTTCATTAGGAGCCATTTTTTCATCAATCTACTTGTTCCTTTTATATTTTTCTGTATAAAACTTATGGTTTATTTATTACGTGTAAGGTTTTTAGTATTGCTTAATTTTTTAACTTTATTAAAAAGAGTTATAAATTTACTAAGAACGCAAGTAAAAAGCATAAAATTTAAAAAGGAATAAGTAAAGTTTGAAAGAAACGCAATTTTTATCGTTTATTTTGATTAATTTCTTTAGAACGAGCTTTTTACTTAGGTATAATTATTGGGATTAAACACTCTTTTAATATCTTCCTCATCAAAATATCCACTCCATTGCTCCTTTAAAATTACAAATTTGTCTATATTAGGATTGATAACAGAATGTAAGGTATTTATGGGGATTTCAAACTTAGTGTTATTCTCAACAAAATAATGAACAGTGTCGCCATTAACTATGATTGGTTTTCCTGCTAGAATTTCCCAAAACTCGTTTCTGTGTGTATGTATTTGAATTGAAATGCCTAATTGGGGTCTTACAAAAAGGATGTTATAATCTTTATAGGTAAATTTAAAGCTATACCACTTTGGCAAGATATCTATGTAACCTTCAGGAACCTTGTATATTTTTTTCAAATATTCAGGGGTGTAATTTTTTTTTTCTAATTCTTCAAATTTATATGGATCATAAATAATTTCATGCCTAGAAACATCTAAACTATAGCCAACTTCAACCTTTTCATTCCCGTTGTTGATTAGCATATAATAGTCATTTGGTTGTATTATCAATTCAGATGAGGATAAATTTTCGGTTATAAACTTCTCACCATTAATTACAAAAATGGATTTATGAGTAGCGTGATTAATGAATAATTTTAACTTTGATGAACCGTTTTTTCTAAGAAAGGTTCCTCTTTTTCCTGGAATTTTTTCTTTAAGCGTCATAATAGCTCTTTTTAAGAAGTTTAATTACTTAATTTTTTAAATTGTTCTTCAATTTCTTCAGCATAGGGCATGGAATCTTGGGCTCCCTTTCGAGTTACAGCTATAGAAGCTGCAGCTGTGGCATACTTTACAGCATTTACAATGGTTTCGCCACTACATAATTTACTTGCTAATACACCATTGAAACAATCCCCTGCCCCTACTGTATCTACAGCCTTTACCTTAATTGCGGGCATTTCTATGACTTCTTCATTTTCTCTATCATAAATTAAACAACCTTTACTACCTAAGGTAGTAATAATGAACGCTATTCCTAACTCAGCAATAGCTTTCGAGGTTTGGATAATTTTATTTTTCCCTTCAGATTTGATCTCAGGGAGCTTTAAGAGGGAATGTAAACGATATAATTCCCCTTCATTTGGAATTATGATATCAATGTTTTTTAAAATATTTACGGGAATATCCTTTAAAGGTGCGGGATTTAGAATTTTAATAACGTTTCCTTCAGAGGCAACTTTATATATTTCTTCGATAGTGTCAATCGGAATTTCCATCTGAACCACTAATGAAGTGGCATTTTTAATAATTTCAGAGGATTTGATTATATCTGATTTGCCTAAGTGAAAATTAGCTCCTGGTGCCACACATATCATATTCTCACCGCTCTTGTCAATCATAATAAAAGCAACTCCGCTTGCGTGTTGAGGATCTCTAATAGCATGGCTTATATCGATTCCTTCCATAGTCAATCGAGATATCATCTGGTCTCCAAAAGCGTCTGTTCCAATTCTTCCTATAAAAATAGTGTTCGCACCAGAACGTACTGAACTAACTGCTTGGTTAGCACCTTTCCCGCCCAAAAACTGCTGAAAAATTCCACCAGTGACCGTCTCTCCCGGTTTAGGGAGTCTCTGAGAATAAATATTTAAGTCCATATTACTAGAACCGATAATTAGAACGTAATTTTCATCATTTTCCTTCTCATTCATAATAATCTTAAGTTTAAGTGTTCATTTATTTATCGAATTCTCTTCCTAATAATACAAATTCTTCATTAAAACCTGTCTTTTTATAAAAATTTTGAGCTTTTGTATTCGATATTTCTGTTCCAACCTCAATTTCATCCATCCCTCTACTTATTGCAGATTCAAAAGCTTTCTGAATCAGTCTTTTCCCAATTCCTTTATTTCTGTGACTGTTAGATACTACAAATTCATTAATTAAAGCAGTACCCCCCATATGTAGAAATGTTTTATAAAATATTAGCGATAAGAATCCTACTATTTTGTCATTTTCAATTGCGACATAATTCGAGTAAATTTCTGGATATTTTTCCATATTTACGTAAATACTATCTAAGTCTTTTTCATTAATTTCATGTTTGATTCTTACGACATTATTTAGGTCATCTAACAAAACCTTCAATGAAGTTAAATCTTCCTTTCCGAGAACCCTTAGTGTAATCATATATATTTACCTTTTTTCATTATTTCTTTAAGGTTCGAGGGTACAAAATCGCTAATAATTATACATATTATTGATCTTCATAATAATTTATTGTTCAAAGATCTTATCTATACTACCAAATGGTTTTTAGGGAAAAAAAAGGAAAATAAGAAAAAAAATTATTAATTTATTTTAGGAAATTTTCTAGTCGTTTTCGGCAGCTTCTTCAGCAGCCAGCTCCTCTTCCAATTCTTCGAGTGGAACGGGTGCAGGAGTTGTGAGCATGCTATATCCAATCCATATGGCTATAATGCTGATTAAAATCACAAGCAACCAGAGAGGTAATACAACAAATAATCTCCAGTTGAAAATGTCAATACCGCCAAATAAACCGGTGATAAATCCAACTTCGAAACCGCTTGTCTGACCACCTAAAGTCTCCATATAGAGATCGACTACAGAGCCTAAGGTATAGACGATAGCGATTATTACGCCGACGACCATAATCAAGAAGCCAATTATTTTATCTTTTGCGATATAAATCACCTTTTTGAACAATAAATTTTTACTTTTTAATTATATTTTGTGTTTTATTAGATTAATGCTATTTTTATAGTAGCATTTATATTAAAATTTAAAATACTTTAAAATTAAAACCATTTCATTTTCACTAGATAACTTGATAATAAAAATCAAAATTTGTGAAGAATTCAAGTATATAGTTTCGAATCAAATACCTAAATTTAAATTTCTTGAGAGGAATTAAAAAAATAAATGTTAAAGATGCGAATCTAACCAGTCAATTACATCTTTAAATACTTCATCTCTATTAATTTCATTAAAAATTTTATGACGGGCACTCTCATAAATCTTATATGTAAGATCCTTGATGCCATAGTTTTTATAGCGTTTAATCAGTTTAAAGAGATTTTTGGTCATATCGTTCGAAGCGTCCTCAGAACCAGAAATTAAATAAATAGGTAAGTCCACAGGAATCTTTTTTTCGCTTTCTTCTTTCCAAATCTTGCCTATACCATATAACAATTCGCTATAGAGGTTCGTAGTGCAAGCATATCCGCAATAAGGATCTTTTGCATATTTATTTACTTCATTTTGATCCCGGCTAAGCCACTGAAATTCTGTCTCTGCTGGTTCGAATGGCTTATTATATGGTGCAAAAAGTATTTTATGTCCTTTTTCATTGATTTTTTTTGGCCCGTGTTTCTTAAATTCTTTTTTCATCAGTGTCTGCCCTACTTGGAGAAGTGTTTCAT
>JAHQWS010000309.1 GCA_029856295.1 Promethearchaeia archaeon | reverse complement strand
GTATAGGAACTTACAGAACCCATATTCCTCTGGATTTCGATACTAGTGGTACATTTGTGTATTACAATGGCAGTATGAGAATACGTATAAAAAATACTGGAAGTGGCGTAATTGGATTAGATTCAGTGTATATAGGGGAAGCTGATTCCGTTAAGTATGGTAATATTTATAATTTAACCGCTTCAAATTTTATAGGTATCGATAAGTGGGATACATTAGATAGAAGTTTAGTATTGCAACCAGGTGAAGAAAACACAATACTAGTAGATGCTTCCGATTTTGATTTATCTGTTAACGAAGAGCTTGTTATATCAGTTACTGCCGTCAGTGGTGAGGATCAATCAGTAATAGCAGCTTCTGACATAGGCTTAATTAATGTATTAAATAATACTCTGGATCTGCGGACGATTGATAAAATTGAAGATTATACAACTTCTTATATCATGGCTAATGAAACGGGAGCACTACTTATAAAAAATACGGGGATTGAACCTTTAGAAATAGGAGATATCTATCTTAATGCAACCACACAAATTTCAATTGGTAACGATGCCGAATTTATGTATGGTGATGCTATTTTAGATGTTCAAGAATGTGTTTATATATCATTTGACATACCTAACTTAAACATAAATAAATCTAATAGTGTAGTTGTTAATATAACAACAAATACCACGCTTGATTATATTAAGACATTCAAAGCTCTTGAAAACCTACCGCAAGTTCCTGACTATTATAACGTTGAAATAGATGAAGCTCAAACTATATTCATCGTTGGTGATAATACCTTAAACATTACTATACACAATCTGGGAAAAACAACAGTAGAACTTGATTCTATTTATGTTAATAACACATATATCCCATTATACGAATTTGGTATTAGTGATTTTACCATTAAAAGCGGTGCTTCATTGGAATTATCTATTCTTCAAAGTGTTATAGGTAATTATTTTGCTGTTAGTGCTAATGATAAGATTAAAATCGTAGTTAGAACTATAGAAGGAGCGGAAGATGAACTTGATCACCATACGGTTTAAATAAATAATAACTTCCTAAACTTTTAATATACTATTTCTATTATTTTTGTTTAAAAGTAATAATATTTTTTATTCAAAATCGTTCCTATTTTTTTAATTCATTACATCAAAAAAATCTTAAGTTATTAATTATTAAAATAGCTTAGACTTATCGTTTAAATATCAAAAATAGTTATAATCCTTATTAAATTAACTAAAAATTTAATTATCATTATTTATGAGTACAGAATTTAATTTAAAATCTGAATTTCAACCTCGAGGCGATCAACCACAAGCAATAGAGATTCTTGCTAAAAACATTTTGGAAAAAAATAAAAGATCTCAAACTTTATTAGGGGCGACTGGAACAGGTAAAACATTCAGTGTAGCCAATCTTATTCAAAGAATTCAAAAACCTACTCTCGTTATGGCGCCTAATAAGACTTTAGCTGCTCAATTATATAATGAACTTAAAGATTTGTTCCCTGATAATGCCGTACATTATTTTGTTTCCTATTATGATTATTATCAGCCAGAAGCATACATGCCAATTACAGGATTATATATTGAGAAAGATTTTAGTGTAAATGAGGAGATTGAAAAATTAAGATTGGCTTCTACTCACGCAGTAAAAACACGAAAGGATGTAATAATTGTAGCTACGGTTTCTTGCATATATGGAATTGGAAATCCAGAAGAATGGGTTGCAGTATCTTTAAACTTGGAATTGGGGCAAACTATTAAACGTGCCGATATCATAAAAGGTTTAATAAGAATGAACTATGAGAGAAAAAATATTGAATTTAAAAGGGGAGTAGTACGGGTAAAAGGAGATATTATTGATATATTTCCAGCTTATTTAGATATAGCCATCCGTATTTCGATGTTTGGAGATGAAATTGAGGCAATTCAAGAAATACATCCTGTGTCAAATCAGGTAATGAAAGAAATACCCAACTGCCGGATTTTTCCCGCTACCCATTTTATAATTCCTGAGGAAAATAAAATTAAAGCGCTCGAATCAATCGAGGAAGAAATGAAAAAACAAATAACATTTTTTAAAAATCAAAAGAAATATGCTGAGGCTCAAAGGATAGAAAGGCGAGTGAAATTCGACCTTGAAATGATGAGCGAGATGGGATTCTGTAAAGGAATTGAGAATTATTCACGCCATTTAGATGGCCGTCCACCAGGAACTCCTCCTATGACTCTTGTAGACTATTTTCCAGAGGATTTTTTAATAGTAGTTGATGAGTCCCATGTAACCATTCCCCAAATTCATGGAATGATTGGTGGTGATATTTCACGCAAGAAAAACCTTACAGAATATGGATGGAGACTCCCAAGTGCTTTTGATAATAGACCCCTTAAATTTGAAGAATGGGAAGAAAAAATAAAATATATTGTATTTATGAGTGCTACTCCAGGAGATTATGAATTAAAAAAAAGTCGTGGAATATCTGCTGAACAAATAATAAGACCAACAGGTCTAGTTGATCCCTTTGTTGAGATCAGACCTGCAAAAAATCAAATTGATGATTTGCTCGGAGAGATTAGAAAAGTAATTGAAAATAATGGTAGGATATTAATTACGACTCTTACAAAACGAATGTCTGAAGATATTGCAGAATACTATTCCGAATTGAGTTTGAAAGTAGCATATCTACACTCTGAAGTCGATACTATTGAAAGATTCGAAATTTTAAGACATTTAAGAGATGGGACCTATGATGTTTTGGTTGGAATAAATCTCCTTCGGGAGGGTTTGGATTTGCCCGAGGTCCAATTAGTTGCTATTTTGGATGCCGACAAACTTGGTTTTCTGAGAGATACCAGATCCTTAATTCAAACTATCGGAAGAGCATCTAGAAACGTTGAAGGTAGAGCTATTTTGTATGCCGATAAAACCACGAATGCGATGAAAGCCGCTATCAGTGAGACTAACAGGCGACGTAATAAACAAATTGCATTTAATAAAGCAAACAACATTACACCTCAAACGATTAAAAAGAATATTTTGGAATCTCTTTCTGAAGGAAAAGAATTAAAAGAGAAAGAAACAAAGAGGCTTAAAAAAACTATTCATGATAAAATCGAAGAATTAAGTGAACAAGGAGATCTCGATATCGTACTCCAATATCTTGAAAATAAAATGTTTTTGGCTGCAAAAGAGTTAAGGTTTGAAGATGCTGCTTATCTGAGAGATAGGATAAGGGATATGAAAGAAGATTATAAAATAAAAGCATAGAATTTTTCTGTTATAAATAATTGAATTGTATGATTAACATTATGTCACAAAATCTTATTATTAAAGGGGCAAGGCAGAATAATTTAAAAAATATTGATGTTATTATCCCCCGAAACAAGCTAGTTATTATTACCGGTGTAAGTGGGAGCGGGAAGAGTTCTTTAGCTATGGATACCCTTTATGCTGAGGGACAGAGACGCTTTTTAGAATCACTCTCTAGCTATGCAAGACAATTTTTAGGAGAAATGGACAAGCCCGATGTTGACTCTATTGAAGGACTTTCTCCCGCAATAGCTATAGAACAAAAAGCATTATCAAAAAATCCTAGAAGCACTGTAGGAACCGTCACGGAAATTTATGATTATTATAGACTGTTATTTGCAAACGTTGGGATTCCTCATTGCCCTAATTGCGGAAAAGAAATAAAACCTCAGACACCTCAACAAATAATAGAACAAGTGTTAAGTTCTATTGAGGAAAATCAAAAATTTGTAATAAAAGCTCCTATTATTAGGGATCGAAAGGGTGAATACAAAGACCTTTTACAAGATTTAAAAAAACAAGGTTTTGTTAGAATAGAAATTGATGGGATCCAATATACTCTTGATGAAGATATCGCGATGGATAAAAATATCAAGCATACTATTAATGTAGTTGTTGATCGTTTAATTATGCGAAAGGATATCAAAACAAGATTAGCAGATTCTATTGAAACTGCTTTAGATTTGACAGAAGGTATTGTAATTATTGAACTTTTAGGTAAAAATGAGCAAATCTTTTCTGAACATTATGCTTGTGTGGATTGCGGTATTTCTATTCCTCAATTAGACCACAAAATGTTTTCATTCAATATCCCTCACGGTAGCTGTAAATATTGTAATGGTTTAGGAAGTGTTATGGAATTTGATTATGGGCTAATTTTAGGTTATGATTTAGATGTAGCCCTACAAGACAGTGAAATTACGAATATCCCGGGATTTGGAACGATAACGGGGTACTCATGGCAAATGCTCAAACAAGTTGCGAAGCATTATGGCTTTGATACTAATAAAACTCCAATCAAAGAGATTGATCCAAAAATGTTGCATAAATTATTGTTTGGATCTGATCAAGAATCGATCGAATTTCACTATAAAAGCGACAACAACAATTTCAAATATCAAAAAAATGATAGAAAGGCGTCTTTTCATATTACTAAACCATTTGAGGGAGTAATTCCGATGCTTCACAGAAGGTATATGGAGACTACATCTGAATCTGGTCGAGAAATTTACGAAAGCTTTATGAATAAAGCTAATTGTCCAGAATGCAATGGTCAAAGATTAAAACCTGAAAGTAGGGCCGTGACTATTAATAATCTGAATATCGCGCAGCTTTCAGACTTATCAGTTACAGACTGTATTAATTTTTTCGAAAATTTAGAATTAAATGAGACAGAATTCAAAATTGTTAAGGAAGTTTTAAAAGAAATAAAGGATAGATTATCTTTTTTAGAAAATGTGGGATTAGATTACATTCAGTTAAGTCGAAGATCAGATACTTTATCAGTTGGAGAAGCTGAAAGAATAAGACTTGCCACTCAATTAGGATCGAATTTAGTAGGAGTTTTATATGTTTTAGATGAACCTACGGTAGGATTACATCAAAGAGACATCGCTCGCTTGGTAAATATGTTAAAAAAATTGAGAGATTTAGGAAATTCTGTATTAGTCGTAGAACATGACGAGGAAGTTATTAGAAATGCCGATCATATATTAGATTTAGGACCTTTAGCAGGCGAAAATGGAGGAGAAATAGTAGCTGAAGGTACTTTAGAAGAAGTTATAAGCTCTAATTCTTTGACTGGTAGATATTTATCTGGGAAAGAAAAAATCAAAGTCCCTAAAAAAAGAAGAAAAATAGCTGAAAAATTCATTGAAATTAAAGGTGCAAGAGAAAATAATTTAAAAAATGTTAATTTAAAAATCCCCCTTAGTGTTTTTACATGTATTACCGGAGTTTCAGGCGCCGGAAAAACCAGTTTAATCATTGATTGTTTGTATAAAGGTCTTCATAATCTGATAAATACTCGGAGTTCCAAGGTGATTACTGGCGATTTCGATAAAATTCTCGGATATGAGGAAATTGATAAAATAATAGACATAGACCAATCTCCAATAGGGAGAACTCCAAGATCCGTTCCCGCAACATATACGAAAGCAATGGATTACATTAGAGATATATTTGCCTCTTTACCAGAATCGCGAGAGAGGGGTTATAAAAAAGGAAGGTTTAGCTTCAATACTAAAGCAGGTCATTGCAAAAAATGTAGAGGTAAGGGATATATTCTAAAAGAAATGTATTTTTTACCGGACGTATATATCAAATGCGATTTATGTAAAGGTCATCGCTATAATGCAGAGACCCTTGAAATCAGATATAAAGGTAAAAATATTTCGGATGTCTTAAGAATGACTTTTGATCGGGCATTAGAATTTTTTGATAGCTTTCCCAAACTTAACAGTACTTTACAAACAGTTGTCGATGTAGGATTAGGGTATTTAGAATTAGGCCAATCTTCAACTACCTTGAGTGGTGGAGAGTCCCAAAGATTAAAAATTGCTCGAGAATTAAGAAAGACTAGCACCGGCAATACCTTGTATATTTTAGATGAACCGACGACCGGTCTAAGTGCTTATGATATTAAAATTTTGCTAAAAGTCCTTCAAAGATTAGTAGATAAAGGAAATACTGTAATAATTATAGAACACAACATGGAAATTATAAAATCTGTTGATTACATCATCGATTTAGGTCCTGAAGGCGGTGAAAATGGTGGAGAGGTGGTGATTATGGGAAGCCCCGAAGAAATTGTTAATAATAATAAAAACGAAAATTCCTATACCGCAACTTACCTCAAAAAATATCTGAATCATAATTAATTTTTTGAATATTAAAATAACATTCTAATCTTTTGGTAACTTTTTTTACCTATACATTGAGAAATGATAAATTTATAAGATTAGATTAGGAATGTGATGATTAATGGCGAACAGTGAAGGTAAAATAATCAGAGCACCAATAGCATGTATATTAGGTCATATAGACCACGGAAAAACATCACTCTTAGATTATATTAGGGGTACTGTAGTGCAGCAGAGGGAAGCCGCCGGAATTACCCAGCATATCGGAGCTTCATACTTTCCTACTGAAGATATAAAGGCTTTTTTAAGTAAATCAAAACAGGAATTTGCTGAAAAGGATATTAAACTTCCAGGAATTTTAATTGTTGATACCCCTGGTCACGCCGCGTTTATGAATCTCCGAAAGAGAGGAGGTGCTGTTGCGGATATAGCAATTTTGGTAATCGATGTTATGTCTGGTACGATGCCAATTACATGGGAATCTGTAAGAATATTGAGAGAGAAGCGTACACCATTCGTTATAGCCGCAAATAAAATTGACAGAATTTCTGGTTGGAAATCAACTAAAGATGCTGATTTCCTTGATAGTTATAATAAGCAAAAACCACACGTTAAGGATTATTTAGATGAAAAACTACTTCAAATTATGGGAAACTTTTTAGAAGAGGGCTTTAAAGGAATTGATAGATATGACAAAATTAAAGACTTTACTAAAAAGATCGCCATCGTACCAACAAGTGCAAAAACCGGTGAGGGTATTTCCACGTTAATTTTAATCCTACTGGGGTTAACCCAACAATATCTTACAGAAAATTTGAAATTCTCTGAAGGATCTGCCAAAGGAGTAGTATTAGAAGTAAAACAAGAAAAAGGATATGGTAAAACTATAGATGTGTTAATTTATGACGGCGTAATTAAAAAAGGCGATGAGTTTATCGTTGGTGGCTTAGAAAAACCAATCAAATCAAAAGTAAGGGCTTTATTAACACCAAAACCTCTAGATGAAATTAGAGACCCACGACAAAAATTTGACTCAAAAGACGTAATAAGTGCTGCCGCGGGTGTTAAAATTCTTGCACCTAATATGGAAGATGTGGTAGCAGGGTCTCCTTTAAAAGGAATTGGAGATCCATCCGAAGAGGAAAGTGTGTATGAAGAAATTGAGTCTGAAGTTGAAAGCATAAGAATAAAAACTGAAAAAGCTGGAGTAGTGTTAAAAGCAGATGCTTTAGGCTCCCTGGAGGCTTTAGAAACTCATTTTTCCCGAAATGGTGTTAAAATAAGTATAGCTGATGTTGGACCCATAAAAAAAGAAGATGTCATTAATGCTTATATCGTAAGAGATTTTGATCCTTATTCCGCTGTAGTATTAGGTTTTAATGTGCCGATATTACCCGAAGCGGAAGAACAAGCTTATAATGATAATATCCGTATATTTACTAATAACGTTATTTATAGATTGTTAGAGGATTATATTGAATATTCGGAAACTCGTAGATCAGAAGACACGGCTAAAGAATTAGAAGAATTAACTTTACCTGCTAAACTGAAAATGTTCCCTGAATACATTTTCAGAAATTCTAATCCAGCTGTTTTTGGAGTAAGTGTTGAAGGTGGAACTCTAAAACCAAAAGTATCGGTAATCACTGATAAAGGTAAAAGAGTGGGAAGAGTACATCAAATTCAAGATAAAGGCCAAACTATAGAAAAGGCAGACAAAGATAGCGAAGTCGCTTTATCCATTCGAGGCATTGAAATAGGACGGGATATAGGGAAAGATGAAATACTCTTCGTAAATGTGCCAGAATCACACGTAAGGCAATTAATGGCTAAATTTTTAAATGAACTTACCTCAGATCAAAAAGATGTATTAAGAGAATTTATTAAATTAATGCGCGCCACACAACATCCGTGGTGGGGCATGTAATTATGTGTTAAATATTATTATTCAATAGTTTTATATTCTAAAGTGATGACAGGATGCTTAATTTAGTTGGAATGGGTGGAACTTTCGATCATCTTCATGACGGTCACAAATATTTAATTGAAACAGCTTTATCTATTTCCCATCAAATAGTTATAGGATTAACATCTCAGAAGATGCTCAAGCAGAAAAAATTTGCTTCAAAGATCGAAGATTATGATACAAGAAAAAAAAATCTTGAAAACTTCATTAGTAGCATAAACGAATTGGAACGGGTTAAAATTGTCGAATTAAATGATCCTTACGGACCCCCAATCAAAGAACCAGAATATGAGGGATTAATCGCAAGTCAAGAAACTTATTCGAATGCTTTAAAGCTAAATGAGGTAAGGAAAGCCAATGGATTTAAGCCCCTAATTATTATTATAATTCCAATGATAATGGGAGAAAACAACCAAATACTTAGTTCTACGGCTATTAGAGAAAAGCTTGAATAATTTTTACTCTTTTTTATAGATTAATTAATACTACTGGTGATGAGATAAATTATGAATTTATTGGATATTTCCCATACTTCCAAACAGTTTCCAGCATAACTTTTTCCTTTGAGATATACCCTTCAGTATGAGAATGTGCAGGTGCTAATATAAATCTGCCCTCTGGAGCAAGATAATTTATGAGTTTTTTTGTTTTTTCTATAACTTCCTCTGGTTTTGATCTATCCGTAAGAAAGTAATCAACATTAATATTTGAGTTAGTTATATCCATTAAAACAAAATAATATCTCTGAATTTATTTATATTTGTTTAATTTTGAAGTTTTATAGGCTGTAATAATTCTTTTTGCATCTTTTTCAGGTAGATATACAACTCTTAATAAATAATTACCATGTTTTTTTTGGGCTATGAAATTTCCAAATTTATCCCGAGAAGTTTTATCGGGATTGTTTAATGTAGTATTAATTTCAACTTTGTTTATTTTACGAAACTTCATTTGTTGAAGGGCATGTCTCGTGAATATTATTGCCATTGGACTATCACTGGTACTATTTCATCAGCATCCATTTTAATTAATTCATTGAGGTTCAAATTTCGATCTGTATAATCTAAAATTTCGATCCCAATAATCGTATCATTCTTTCCATAATCTATTATAATTCCATCGTCAATCTCTTCTGTGTCTTTTACATTCTCATGAGAAAATTGAAGATATAATGCATTTGCTACTTTATCAAAAGATATCTGCATGAATAATTAATAAAAAACATATCTAATAAATATTCTACTTCTTAGGATTGAAAATAAGCAATTAATAATTATGTTTGAACATACTCTATTAAAAAAAAGTGAAAAACTAATAATAATTATTAATTATTCTCTTAATTTTCATCTTAATTATACTATTATGTCGAATATTTTTTATTCAATTCTCTCATATTCTTCTATTTTTTTATATGTTTTAATATTTTACTCTTCAAAGAAACTAGGGGATTATTGGATATTTCCCATAGTTCCAAATAGTTTCCAGCATAACTTTTTCCTTTGACATGTCAACCTCAGCGTGAGAGTGTGCGGGAGCTAATATAAATCTGCCTTCTGGAGCAAGATATCTTATGAGTTTCTTAGTTTCTTCAATTACTTCTTCCGGTTTTGACCTCTCTGTTAGAAGATAATCAACATTCATATTTCCGATTATAGTTAGTTTATCTCCATGTAGTTTTTTTTCTTTATAAATATCGACATTTGAAGTAGGCTCGTATGCGTGTGCGCCGTCAAAACCCCATTTAATAAAGTAGTCGAATAATTTAGTATTATCTCCACATGAATGCAGAATTGATAATCCCCCTCTTTCATGGATGGCTTCACATATCCTCTTATAAGAAGGGCCCCAAAATTTATTCACTAACATAGGATTTAGCTGAGGGCTAAATCCCCTGTTTTAAATGACATATCATCTCCTTTCATCAATACTTTTACTCCGGCATCCATCATTGCCATATCAGTTTTTAAGGTAAATTCTTCCATACGTGCTATGAAATCTCGAATAAAATCAGGATTCTTTCGGATATAATATGCAATTCTTTCCAATCCCATGCTAGTAAACATCGTTTGATATAATCCACAGTAAACATCACCGAAAATACAAATTTTATCTCCATATTTTTCAATTATTTTTTTGAAAAATTTATAGGTCTTCTTCGCACAATCGTCAGCATCAGGAAAATATTCCCATTGCTCGTACTCCTCTTGTGTAGTAATTTTCGGTTCTCGATAATAATAAGTAGCATTACCATAGGCATCAAATGCTATATCATTATAACTGCCCCAATCATCCAAGATAGTATTCTCATCAGGGAAACTAGAAAATGCTAATCCTAAGGGAGTCCATGCGGCATCAAAACCTAATTGTAGTGCTGCTTCAACCCCAAGACGACCTGCTTTATACACATCCTTTTTAGCTATGCTTCTCCCTAATCGGCTCATTCCAAATTTTTTTAGAAAAAATTGACCAACCCAACTATTTATTAAATCAGCATCGGTCTTTTTTGGATATCCTAATACTTGATAAATTGGATTTAGATCGTATAAAATAGACATGGTTGGAACACGATCGACCTCCTCTCCTTTACAAGTAGCGAAAATGCGTTCTGTTGGATCCATTTTTACACTTAATTTACTTTTAAAATATTAAATTTATCCATATCCGTTCTTTTGCAATTTATTTCATATTATTAAAATGTATTTAATTCCCATTATATCTGTTGAAATTAAATATTTATTTAAAATTTAAATTCTATAATTAACTTGAATATCACTGATAAAATATTATCCATAATTTTAGTTAATAGAATGAGCGAATTAAAAAAGATCGAGACAATTTTAAAAAAAAATAAAGATTATCTTAGGAAAAAGTTCTATGTTGAAAAGATAGGAGTCTTTGGTTCTTTCTCTAAAGGGGAAGAAACATCAGAAAGCGATATAGATATTTTAGTAAAGTTTAATGGACCAATTGGATGGGATGTTGTTGAACTTAATGAATATCTTGAGAGTACTTTAGGTAAAAAAGTTGATTTAGTTTCTATTAAAGCTCTGAAGCCTCAGTTAAAGGATGAAATATTAAAAGAAGTGATTTACGTTTGAAAAAAAAGACAATAAAAATAGCACTAGGAGATATAATAGAATTTTCTACCAAAATTGAACGATATATTAAAGGTTTAACACGAGAACTTTTTGAACAAAAAGAAATGGTGATAGATGCCGTTTTAAGAAACTTAGAGCTTATAGGAGAAGCTTCAAAAAAATTATCTGAGGATTTTAAGAAGCATCATGCTAACATTCCTTGGAAAAAAATAATAGGATTAAGAAATATTGTTATTCACGCTTATTCTAATGTAGATTTAGATATTATCTGGGATATTATAACAATAAATATTCCCGAGACAAAAGAAATCATTAAGAAAACATATGAAGAAATGCTTGAAAAGGAAGATTAATATTATAAAAAACCATTAATCACTTTAACCACCTAGCATTTGAATTATCCTTATGAATTCTCTAAATCAAACTTTTTACGATGTTTTAAAGGAAATAATTCCTACAAATCAAGAATTAAATTTAATTAATGAGATAGTTAAAGATTTAAAGTCTTTATTAGAAAAGAAAGCTAAAGAATTGAAAATTGAATATGTGAGAATTGAACCTCAAGGTTCAACCGGAATCAAACAAACTCAATTAAGAGATGATTTTGATATTGATTTATTTATCGGATTAAACTATGATTTATACTCCACTAAATATGAAGGATTAAGTAAAAGCAAATTAAAAAAAGCATCTAAAGAGGATTTCTTAGACCTATGTAATAATTGGATTATCAAATCTTTAACTATGAAAGAATTTCATAATCCACGCCTCTTATATGCAGAGCACCCTTACGTAACTGTTGATTATTTCACGAAAAATGTTAAATTGAAAATTGATATTGTTCTATATTTTGATTTAGGTTTGGAGTATATAAAAAAACACGGCCCAATAACTGCTGTTGATAGATCCCCTTGGCATGGCCGGTTTATAAGGGATAACCTTAATGAAGGTCAAAAAAATGATGTAAGGTTGCTGAAACAATTTTTTAAAGCTTGCCATAGTTATGGAGATAAAAGTCCTGTAGGGAAAATAGGATTTATTGGATATGCAGCTGAGTTGTTAATTTATTATTTTGGAAATATTCAAACCGTTTTCAAAAGTTTTGATACACTATATCAGAATCCCTTAGACTATTATAATAGAAATAAAAATAAATTAGAGAAAATTCAACATTTTCAAAATGATTATCTTATTTTAATTGACCCAATTGACATGAATAGAAATGTTGCTTCAGCAATTTCGGAAAAAGCCTATAAATATTGTAATCAAAGGATAAAGGATTATATCAAAAATCCAAACAAGGATTTTTTTAAGCTATCAGCTATTCCAGAAATTAACCTTTCAAATCAAAACGATACTATACTATCAAATACTTTCATAATAGAATTGAAAAATAAAGACGCTGATGTTCATTACACAATTAGTCGAGATAAATTATATTCACTAGGCGATCGAATCAAAGCTAATGGAGAGAGAGAATTTTCACACGCAAAACGATTCGGAAGCATTGTGTTTGAAGTGTATTTTGAAGATAATGTCAATGAATATAATCTGGTAATGTATTGCGATAATATAAAGATTTCTTCATCTTATCTGAGAAAAGGACCACAAGTCAAGGATAAATTCCATGCTGAGAAATTCAAGAAAAAAAATAAAGATTTTATCCTGAAAGATGGTTATTTGTGGACTGAAACCAAAAGAGAATTTAATAATTTTTTCGATTTTCTGAAGAACTTTATTAAAGATAAAATTCCGGATAATTTAGAAATCGTAAATATTTCCAAATCGTTTAATTGTAAAACTGCTTCTGGTAAAAAAGCGATATATGTTCTAAAAAATATGGTATTACCGTTTTTTGAGACTGAGACTAGAAATAAATGATATAAAACTCATATTGAATATGGTGTTTCATCTAAATTTTTAATTTATACTTAATTTCTCTAAATATTGAATTAATAATTTATGGTAATATACAATATGTCAGGTGAAAAAAAGAGTAAAAAAGCTAAAATATTAGATCCAGCCCAAAGAATGTTGAAGGCAATGGCTTTTTTAAAACCAGACAGAGTCCCCATAGTTTTTTTTCCCGAATTTGATTTAATGGCTGATTTTGCAGGAAAATCTGTAAAAAAATACCTTTCTGATGTAGATCTTCAAATACAAACTGGAGAAAGATTTAAAGAACGGTTTTCTGGAGCCTATTGCGCAGTTTCAATCTATCAACCATATGCTACCGCTCAAGCTCTTGGATGCCCGATATCCGACCCTGAAGATGAAATTCCTGCTGTAGCCGGACATGTCATAGAAAATTCAAGTGAAGTAGAAAAGTTTAAAATTCCAGAATCAGCATGGGACGTACCTGGGACAGGAGATTGGCTAAAAAAAATTGAATATTCCTTGGAAACAGGGATAAAGCCAGCGGGAATAGGAGAATTTGGACCTCTAGAGATTGCGGGCCAAGTGTATGGTTATGATAAATTTCTTCTCGATATGAGGAAGAAGCCAGAAGTTATTCATCAACTTCTTGAAAAATGTACAGATTTTGCTATAAAATTTTTATCTGAGTGGACAAAACTAATTGGCGGGTATGCAACGGTTATATTAATTGCGGATCATGTCAGTGGATTTTTAAATAAAAAGTTGGTCAATGAATTCTTCGCTCCATATCATAAGAAATTAATTGAAGCGCTCAAACCTCAATCTGGAGGATTGCTTTACCATAGTGAAAATAGAAGCTATCATTTTATTGAGCAAATAGGTGATTGGGGTTACAACATATTTCATGGACAGGAATGGGCTCCGGGAGGAGACCTGAGGAAAACCAAAGAAATTGTTTCTAATCTAGAAAATAAGTATGCATTAATGGGACAAGTGCCGGGTAGGGATGTTATGTTGCGTGAACCGGACGACAAGGTTGTTGAGAAAAATATAATTGAAAACATTCAAATTTACGGTCCTGGAAGCGGCTACATGTTATCTACTGGAGGCGGCATTAACCGTGGAACCCCATTACGCAGATTAGATATGATGATTGAACTTGCTGATAAATATGGGCGATATAAGACTAAAAATAAATTAATTATTCCTGAAGAAGAATAAAAAATGTAGGGTAATAAAAAGAGGTAGGCATAATGAGTGAAGAGTTAATAAATGCTATGGTAGAATTAGAGGATGATCTCGTTTTAAAATTAGTAAAAGCTCAGTTAGAAAAACGTGATCCCTTAGAAATTTTTGAGGATTTAAAAATTTCTTTAACAAAAATAGGTGATTTGTTTGAGTCTGAAGAATATTTCCTGTCTGATTTAATAATCGCGGCAGATACATTCAAAGAAGCCAGCAAGTTAATGGAACCTTATTTTTCTAAAAAACACGATGAAAGTAAAGGAAAAGTACTAATAGGTACTGTTGAGAGTGATATGCATGATATTGGAAAAAATATTATTATTACTTTACTAAGGTCTGAAGGATATGAAGTGATTGACCTTGGCATTGATGTCTCAGCTGAGGAATTTATGGAAGCGGTAAAAAAAACTCATCCTAATATTGTAGGTTTATCTGGACTCCTAACATCCTCCAAGGAACCAATGAAAAAAACAATCGAATTAATAAAAAATGAATATACAAACACAAAAAAATTAATTTTCATCGTTGGTGGTGTCGCTATCACTGAAGAATGGATAAAAGACATTGGGGCAGATTATGGGA
>JAHQWS010000308.1 GCA_029856295.1 Promethearchaeia archaeon | reverse complement strand
TAATTTATCCGTGCCCGCCCTTATTGTTTCTTTATATTCCATATCTTCATGTTTCATTTTCCTTATCCCCAAAACCATTATAATTTGTATATATTAAAACAATACTATTACCTTAATCCGAACCTATGAATTGTTTACAATTAAGTTAATTATTATAAACTCATCCTTATGATAAAATTAGTCTTTAAAAATATATGCTTGATGGCAGTTTGTTGTTAGTCCATCAATAACAATGATTTGAAAAATGAATATTAGAATAAGTGATTTTTTACAATTTTGCTATTCAAGCACGCCTAACGATTTTTACATGGTTTTCTTTTAGATACTCATCTAACTCTTCCGTGTTATCCTCAATTTTGCCCACATCAAAAGTAGATTTAACATCCTCTTTAACCCAATCACCTTTGATGGCTTTATCAAGCTTAATATCTGGTCTCTTAAAAATCCAATTTAATTTACAATCCCGGTTACAAAAATAGATAATAGAGGGGTCTTGGCAAATATTTATATGTACAATTCTTCTTCTTTTCCAGGTTCTTTTCCCAGTTCTTTTCCCGGTTTCTTTCCAGGAGATCTCTGCACCACAATAACCACAACGGGCACAAAATAAAGCCGTATCCTCTTCTTCCATACCTGATATTTTTTTCATAGTAATTATATTCCCCTCACTATCATTAAGGAAATACTATTGCTTTTTGGTTTAATTTTTAATTGGTTTTTTAATCGGAATAATTTTTTTATAGATATTTGAGTGTTACTATATAAAAGTGTTTATACGTATATATCTTTCTCTTTTTTTTGATAAGTTCACACTTTTATAAAAGCTTTTATAGTCAATTATTTATTGATTTTACGGAGACAACACTTTTGGGAAAAAAGCTGAGTGCATTAAACTGAATTACCTGAGAAAAAAACTATAATTTTTAATAGAACTATACTTACATTAAAATGAATAAATGAAAAACCAATTTAAAGTATTAATAGAGGATATTTAAATGCCCAAACTGAAAGTTGCCGAACCAAAAGAAATTGGAAATATGTTAATTAAAAATAGATTTGTTAGGTCTGCCACATTTGAACGAATGGCTACGGAGGAAGGAAAAGTTACTGAGGAACTTTTAGAGTTTTACAAACCCTTAGCGAAAGGAGGTGTAGGGTTAATTATTACAGGACTGGCGAGTGTTCATCCAAGTGGTCACGGATATCCAAATCAATTAGTAATAGAAACTGATGATTTTATTCCCGGTTTAAATAAACTTTCAGATTATATTCATAAGAATGGTCAGGGCTGCAAAGCAGTGCTGCAGCTGGCCCATAATGGTCGACAATCAATGATGCTAGGACTTGAGCCTATTGCTCCTTCTGCTATTCAAGAGCCAATGAGCAATAATATGCCAAGGGAAATGACAGTAGAAGAAATAGACGAGATAATAGAAGCTTTTGCTGAAGCCACAAGAAGAGCAATGGAAGCGGGATTTGATGGGGTGCAATTACATGCGGCTCATGGTTATCTTTTAAGTGAATTTTTATCTCCTCATACGAATAGAAGAACAGATGAATATGGGGGTACAACAGAAAAACGAGTTAAGATTGTTGAAAAAATTTACAAAAAGGCTCTAAACAAGGTTGGAAAAGATTATCCGATAATGATTAAGATGAATGCTGATGATTTTATAGAAGGAGGAATAGATATAAACGAATCTAAAAAAATCGCTACATTCTTTTCGCAATTGGGATTCGCAGCTATTGAGCTCAGTGGAGGTATGTGGGAAGTTACATTGCGGAGTAAAGAAGAACTTGGTTGGATGCCAGCAATGCTGCCAGAAAGTCGAGTTGATATAACTTCCAAAGATCAAGAAGCCTATAACTTACCATACGCTAAAAAAATCAAAAAATCAATCAACGTTCCTTTGATTTTAGTTGGTGGTCTGAAATCTCTCGATGTCATTGAAAAAATCCTACAAGAAGAAGACGCAGATTTTATCGCCCTGTGTCGCCCTCTCATCAGAGAGCCAGATCTTCCGAATAGATGGCTTAAGGGAATTGGAGACTTGACATGTGAATGCATTTCATGTAATTCATGCGTAGGCAGTGTAATTCAAGGAAAACTAGAATGTATCTATAAAGAGTGATTCAACATTAAGTTTTAATAAAGTGTTTGTTACAGGTTTTTTAATCATTCACTACCCTGTTCTTAATTATATTGGTCTTACCTTTTAACTTTACTCAAGATGTCATCAAGATAATTAATATTTCCCGGCTCGAGCTCCTCCCTTAACACATTCGCTAATGAATAGCTAAATGCCCACACGTCCAAATTTTTACCCAAGCCCATTTATTTACAGTGCTCCACAAATTTCTGAGGTTCATAAGCATATCCTTTCTCATCAATTCCTCCACATTTTTCCAATAGCTCGTTTGGGATGGGGTTATCCCCAATTCTTAATTCCTCCAATAATCTCAAGGCATCGAGCCCTTCTAAAGTGTTAATTAGATTTCCATGGAGATTAAGTTTCTTGATTTTCTTCAATTGAGTCACCCCTTCAATTTTTTTTATTTTATTTTCCTCAAAAGATAAATTTTCTAATTGTACTAATTGCTCTAGCCCCTTAATTTCCGTTATATGGTTATTAGATAAATATAGGGTATTTAAATTTCTTAAACATTCCAAACCCGATATTTCTTCTATTTGATTTCCGTATAAATTTAATTTTTCCAATTTAGTTAACATATCCAAATTTGAGATGGAAGAAATAGTATTATTGAATAATATGAGACTTTTTAGGCCTATAAGCTTTTCTAAACCCTTAATTTGAGTAAGATCCTCAATCTCCATCCCACCTAAGTATAACTGATTATCCTTTACTTCCACTTTTTGACCATGGACTTCTACGTACATACTTAGATGATCTACTTTATGACCTAAAATAATCTTTAGTCTTTTCAACCATGAATTCTTTAATAAAATGCTCTTTAGTGATTTATATTAAAAAAAAAAATTAATTAAATGTTGGTTTTTTATCTTGCCATGGCGCAATTTCTTCAAAAGCCTTAGACACTTGTAGCACCGTCAAATCATCAAACCTCCTTCCTACTATTTGCATACCGATGGGTAATCCCTCACTAGACCAACCACATGGTATTGACGCTGCAGGAAGTCCTGTTAAATTAAAAATCGCTGTAAAAGGCATCCAGGCCGTCGGAGACACCATTTTGCCATCTATCATAGAAGGATAAAGCTGCCCTAATTCAAATGCAGGTAAATTCGTGGTAGGAGTGATTAAGATATCATACTCTTGGAAATAATGATAAAATTGGTCGAAATATTTTTTGCGAAGACTCATCGCTCGGGCAATATCTACACCGGTCGATCCTTCTCCCATTGCTGCGGCTTTTACAACTTCGGGATCTATAAGCTCGGGATTTTTCTTTAGGTCCTTTATTAAATCATAATAAACAGTAACTCCATATATCGCTAGAAAACAGCGCTCTGGATTTTTAATCTTAAATTTAGTCTTTTCCACCTCCCAGCCAAGTTTGCTGAATTTTTCAGCTGATTTCTCTACATTTTCCTTAACATCGGGATCAATCACCTTAGAAAAACCTAAATCTAGAGTGTATCCAATCTTTAATTTGTTCGGTTTCTCGTCAACATTTTCAAAATAACTTATGTTCTGCTCCGGTAAAGCGTACATATCCGCCTCATGAGGGCCTTTCATAGCATCCAGCATTAACGCAGCATCTTTGACGTATCTCACAATAGGACCGTAGTGGATTAACGATTCGTAATGAAGCCCCGAAGTTGGATAGACTGGTACTCTTCCAAAACTGGGTTTAATCCCATATGCACCGCACAAACTGCTCGGTATCCTTATCGACCCTCCTCCATCTGCGCCTAATGATAAATAACATAATCCAGAAACTACTGCTGCTGCACCCCCTCCGGTAGAACCGCCAGGAGTTCTCTCTAAATTCCAAGGATTACGAGACTCTCCAAAAATTAAATTATATGTGACTCCAAAACAACCAAACTCCGGCATATTCGTTTTTCCTAAAATCACACTCCCCGCCTCTTGTAACCTCTGTACTGAAATATCAGTTTCCTCAGGAATGTAATTTTCATATAATTTTGAACCAAAGGTCGTTCTCACCCCCTTCAAGGGCATCTCATCCTTGATCGAAATCGGGATGCCGTGAAGCAAGCCTAAAGGACCGCCTTTTTTAATCGCTTCATCTGCTTCTTTTGCGGCATCTCTTGCTAACTCAAAGGTAGGAGTGCAAAATGCGTTTAACTTCGGATTAATCTGCCCAATGCGCTCAATCATTATCTCTGTTATCTCTTGAGAACTCATTTCCTGACGTTTAATCATATCCCGTAGCTCATATGCCGGCATGAAGTAAATTTCTTCTTTATTCATATTTGATCACTCTCTCTTTATGTGTTTATAATATTAGATCGGTATTCTAAACTATTTAAATAATTCCTCAAGTTAATAAAAAAAAAGTTAAATTGTAATTCAATTTCTTTCTCAGAATTCTCTATCTTTATTCATATTGATGGGTGTTTTTTATAATTTCCCTTCTCGCTGATATAAATAGATATTGGCTATTATTAAAATGATAAGCAGGACAATTGTCGTTGAAATGCTCCTGACATACGTCGGAGAGGCGCTCACAGAAAGCACAAATACTATATCCAATACCGCCACCATGATCAACCATAAAATAACGACTTCCATAAGAGGTTTCACTGCTTCCCATTCCCCTCTCTTCAGGGCTATTATCCCGGCTATGCCTAATACAAATATCGTGCCCCCGAAAAGCCGCCACATCTGAAGATCAAACGCAGGCGCATCATTCATTTGATAATAGAGCTCTGGCAGCAGCAGGTATAGCACGCCGTAGTAAATCGCGACGACGATATCCACAATCAGTATGATTTTTAACCCTTTTGACATCTCGACCATTTCATTTCTCAGCTCGTGTTTTTATCTTCCCTTTTTATGTGTACTTTTTTATACTTACTATACCTTTGATCTCTTCTCATTATAAAACTATTTTTTGAAATATTTCATCATACCTAGAAATTTAATATCGGCAATTTTATATTGTTCATATACCTTCGGTGTGTTGATTCCCATGATATACGATTTGATGTTTCTATATTTGGCAATTCTCATCACAGGCAAATAGTCTTTATCACTACTAACAATCATGAACCCTTTTAATGCACACCTTTCAAGGATTTCTACTCCATTTGCAATTAAATAGTTATCAATATCGCTAAAACCCTTACCTTTTCCTAGTATTAAAAGATGAAAATATTCCGAGCTCGAATTAGCTTTACAAAAATCTTTAATAAGATTATTTGAACTTTTTAAATCATCATCAGGTTTAGAAAAATAACGAATTATATACTCATCTGAGGTATTAAATAAATTTTTAATAGACTTAAGTAATAATTGATGAGATTTTTTAATCACCTCCTCAAATCTATTAGGATGATGTTCGCGCATGGTCCTGATAAAATTGGGCAGATCTACTAATACTACTACTTTTTGATTGTGAATTTTTAAAAAGGAATCATATTCTTCAGAAGACATCGTTAAAAGGGGTATATCCTCACTAATTTCATATACTCTTGTACTTTTGGACACTAAAGTTGATGTAGAATTCTTTAATCCAAATAAAGATGTTTTCTCATTTCGAGGGATAATGTTAGTTTTTACATCCTCTTCTGGATACCGATCTACTTCAAGAATCTCATCATATATCTTGATTTCTGGGAGATTTCCCTCCCAATTATTAGAAACTAAATTGTATTTATATGGATTACTCTCTGTTTCACATAATTTTCCAGTGCATTTAAAAATCAAATATGTTATCCCATCATCCACAATATTTAACTCTCTAATGAAAGGCTCTCGACAGTTATCACAATACGGATCAAATTCATCCTCTCTCTCTATTTTATGATTTAAAATGGCAAATGGCGTATTCCTAAAATCACAATCCTTATTCCAACAACTATACTTATTATAAAATTCTGATTTATCTAATCTCTTGATTTGAGTCTTATAACATCTCGGACAAAAGTTATTGCCTTTAGCCTCAATTTCAGATCTGAGAATAAAATACATTGTACACTCCTTAAAAGACGCCTATCAAATGAATGAGTAATAACACTTCTAAAACAAAATACGTGTGTGTTATATTCTTTTTTAATAATATAAATTGCCTATAAATCTATTTTTTTCATAAAATATTTGTTTTTTTATTAGAAAGAATGGTTATTTAAAATTAAATTTCTTCGTTATAAGCTTAAAATCTGACTTCCGTGTATTATCTCAAGATTATTATTACTTTTTCTTCTTTTTTCTTAAATTCATAGATTATACGATACTTTTTATAAAGTAATTGTCTATATTTCTTTTTTCTCGGTACTTTCTTTCCTAATTCAGGGAATGTTTTTAATTGATTGATAGTATTCTCTAAATCATCTAAAAAAGAAGTAATATTTACAGAAGAATTAATTTCGAGATAGTCAACAATCTCTTCTAAATTAGCGTGAGCTTCGGGTAGCCACTCTATCTTAATCATTCTTTCGCTTTATTTTTTCTCTTATCTTTTTCATTACTATTTCATGAGGTATTGTTTTTTCCTGCTCCAGCTGTTTTTCTGCTTTTTCTAATTTTTGGAGAAAATGAATTTCGTATTGTATATCTTCATAAGTACTATTCTCTGGCATTTTTTTAATAAGCTCAATTAATTTTTTTTTTATACCCTTACTCATAACTTGTCACTTTTATTCGATTCTTCATTATTTAAGTAGTAGAATAACCTTATAAATTAATATCTTTTATTTCTAAATCTTCACCCAAGATATCTCATCCAATAATCGAGGGCAAATAAATTCTCCACCCCACGCCCATAGATTAATATGAACCGTGAACTTATACTCTTTTGCGATTTGACAAATTTCATAAATATTTTTTATTTTTTTTCCAAACAATCCAATTATATTCGGATAATGCAATTAAAATGGAATAATATCCATGTGGTGCCATTTCTTCTATATCTTCTCTTCTATTATCATTACTGCCCAAGAAAACACTTTCCTTTAGGGAACTGATGAATAGAGCGTGAAGAAAATTATTATTAACGCGGAGAGCAGGATTTGAACCTGCGAATGGCGGACCATTATTCGGGTAGCAACCGAACGCACTACCAGACTGTGCGATCTCCGCACTATTAGCGCAGCGGACAGGATTTGAACCTGCGGTGGTGTTACCACTCCCACTCTCAAGGCGGGTACCTTCAACCTGACTCAGTCACCGCTGCTTTTTTTTAATATGGGAATACAAAATCTGTTGCCTTACCACTTGGCTATCCCTGCATTTTTTAGGGCTATGAGGGACTTGAACCCCCGAATCACAGGTTAAAAGCCTGCTGCGCTAGCCACTGCGCCAATAGCCCTTTTAATAGGAGTGGAGAGACTTGAACTCTCGATTTTTGCGTTATAAGCACAGTGCTCTAACCTGACTAAGCGACACTCCTTTTAATACACCTGGTAGGATTTGAACCTACGTTACCTCGCTTCGAAGGCGAGTACCCTTCCACTAGATCACAGGTGCTGAATTAAATTAATAGCGGCGGTAAGATTTGAACCTACGATTTCCGGCTTATGAGACCGGTGCTCTAAACCAGGCTAAACTACGCCACTATAACATATATGGGGGTGGTAGGATTTGAACCTACGACCTTTGGTTTTGGAGACCACTGCGCTGCCACTACGCTACACCCCCTTAATTAATAATAATAGGGACGGTAGGACTTGAACCTACGATCTGCGGATTAGAAGTCCGCCGCCTTATCCCCTCGGCTACGCCCCTTTATATAATTGGAGTGGACGGATTCGAACCGTCGACCCGTTCCTCGTAAGAGAACAATCATACCCCTAGACTACACTCCATTTTCAAAGGGCACCATGGGAGTTGAACCCATGATCTGGTGGTTAAGAGCCACCTGCTCTAAGTCAGACTAAGCTAGGTGCCCATTGTGATAGGAGTGGGAAGATTTGAACTTCCAACCTCTGGCATATCAGACCAGCATTCTTACCAGACTAAAATACACTCCCAAAGTAGGGTCAGAGTGACTTGAACACTCTTCCCAAGATCTTCAGTCTCGTGCTCTCCCTGGTGAGCTATGACCCCAACTGTACTGTACCGTGCTTTGCTTCATTTTCGATGGTCATTCCAAGATGACTTATTTCCAATCTTTTTCATACACCTCATTTTTGTAATCTTTAAACGCCCCCGATATGATTCGAACATATACACCACAGGTTAACAACCTGGAACACTACCAATTATGCTACGGAGGCATGATTGATTTTGACACCCTAAATTCAGGCTCAAGCACACATATATTGTAACAACAGAGAGATTGATAAAAAGTTCAAAGTTGTTAATATGTTAGGATGAGAAGGAATTCGTTGAATGTATCAGGATGTCTTAATGGAATTACCACAAAAGTTTTTTATTACTGACGGACCTCAGTATCCGTCGTGACGACCTGACCTTAATTCTTCGATATTCCATACTAATTATATATGATAATTGCACTATATAAATATTATGGTAGAAAACGGTCGAAAATTGCCCACTTATTTCCCACTGAATCTTGCAAACTAAATTTGACCATAACATTTAAATATTTAATTTGTATTATTAATTATACTATGAGACGAGTAAGTATGTCAACCACAACATCACAAGATAGTGGCGCCCCCAGTGAAGGGCAATATTGTAGCGAACGCTATCATAATTAAGCATAGATACCCGTCTCTTTCGATTTCTTTGTTTGTCTTGTAATTTCTTACAACATTTACATTTCTGTCTTTGACCTTATATAATAATAAATCCTCCACGATTTTTGCTTATGTAAAAAGAGACGGGTTTTTTAACGCTTCATCAATCATTAAAAAGGAGTGGCTCGGTTAGTTCAAGGATAGAATTGTTGGTTGTGACCCAACAGGTGGGAGTTCGAATCTCTCACCGAGCCCTCTTAATAAAACAAGGAAGGGGGCTGTAACTCAACGGAAGAGTGACGGTTTTGCATGCCGTATGTTGTAGGTTCAAATCCTGCCAGCTCCATAGGAATTAGTAAATGAAAACTTGAAAAACAAAAAGGAGGTGTTTAAAAACATAGGGAATAAGTCGTCTCGAAACGATCAATGGCACAGTTTGGGATGGCAAACTTTAGGAGGCACCATCCCAAACCCACCTATATCATACTCTCGTAGTGTAGAGGCCAAGCACTCCGAGCCTTGGACTCGGAAACGAAAGTTCGAATCTTTCCGGGAGTAAAAAAATAAAAAGCCCACCATAGCTTAATCTGGTAAAGCAGGAGGCCGTAGACCTCTTTAGTACATGTTCAAATCATGTTGGTGGGACCATAAAAAGACGGTATAGTATAGCCTGGTGAGTACTAGCGGTTGTCGCCTGCTTAACCCGGATTCAAATTCCGGTACCGTCGCTATAATGCGGGATTAATGTAGCCCGGTATCAAACCCGCCTTCCAAGTGGTTTACGAGGGTTCAAATCCCTCATCCCGCACCTATAGAAAGGCACTGTAGCTGAGTTTGGGTAAAGCAGCTTCCTTGTAAGTAGCCAGTCGGGGGTTCAAATCCTCCCAGTGCCCCCAACTCTAGAAAAACACGTGTGGCTGAACGGAATAAGGCGACAAACTGCAGATTTGTTCAATAGAGGTTCGAATCCTCTCACGTGCTCCAAAAAAAAGCCTCCATAGTGTAGTCCGGCCAATCAGCGTGGGCTTTCTACCCGCGTACTTGGGTTCAAATCCCGATGGAGGTATCATAAATGAAAAGCTTCTGTCTTCTAGTTCGGTCAAGGATGAAAGGTCCTCAGCCTTTTGACGGGGGTTCAAATCCCTCCAGAAGCATGGTAAGAAAGGAGCGTAATGTAGCCCGGTCAGCATCCCAGCTTTGGAAGTTGGTTCTCGTAGGTTCGAATCCTGCCGCTCCTATTTTTTCATTATTTCTATTCAGATAATTGATTATTTAGTATTTTTCGAAATTTAAAAAATAAATCGAATAAACTTAGATAATACCTGATTAAAGCTATAATAAAAGATTATAAATAAACAATGATAAACCAATTCCAAATTTGCTGCCCATCGCTCGAATACTTCGCGATAAACAAATCTTCACTGGTTTTATTGAATACAGACGCAAGTATATTAATTTCACCTGTATCCTGATCGAATACCACATCATTGCCTATGTTCTGCCCAGAAGTACCCTCGTCGTAATCTAATATGATACTCCACTCAAGAACTCCGGATTTATTGTATTTTTCCAATTTAATGTCATCATCTATAAATGTCTTATCCCAACCAATAAGATACACATTCCCAGTTTTATTATATACATCCATCCCCTCGAGAATCTCATGTTAAAATAACATTTTCAAATCCTATTATGGACATAAAAATCCAAAGCTTTTTATATATCTTTATGATACTTTTTTATCGTAAAGCCTAACTTAAAGTCTAACAAGGAATTTATAATATACAGGTCTAAAATGCGGAAATAATTTTCGAAATTGTTTCTATAGTGCAAAGGCTCTTACATATAAAATCAAATATTTTTTCTCTATGAAATAATTATTAAAAATAATGGCAAAAATCCCAGAAATTAAATTGCAGAGCATTATAGAGAGAATTATCAACTCGGAATATAATTCAATTGATCAACTTATAGAAAGTTCAGGAACCTATTCAATTGAGGAGATACATGATATATTGGAACAAATAATCATAGATTGGAATTTAAATAAACTCAACCAAGTATCCACATATGCTTTGCTTAAATTCTTCTATAAATATTTAGAGAAACCAAAAATACAAATTACTTATAAGAATCGGAAAACAATTCCGATTTGTTATTTTTCTTCCTTTTTAATTATGAGCGCTTTATTTCTTTATTCTTATTTGAAAACTTTATCCTTTGATATTGAATTATATTCTTTACAACAGACGGATAAGCATTTAAAGCAATATCTCCAAAAAGAAAATCCCGCCTCGATAATTTTTACCTTAACTCAATTCATACATTTAGAGGCATTGAAGAAATTGCTCCCATATTTACATAAAAGAAATTTAGAAGTTTATCTCGGGGGAATTCCGTTTCTCTATGATGAGAATTTGAAAAAGGAATTTCCAAATTGTAAATTTCCTTCAGATATGATAGCTCTATCTTTATCAATAACGCAATTACTCAAGGAGAGAAAATTATGAATAACCCTCGAATAGGAATAGTGGCTTGTGCTTCTATGCATGAGCAGATCAAAGAATGTATGGCATCCTCCGAATTTTCTTATAAAATTTACCCGTTAGTGCCTCCCTGCACATTTAACCTGAAGATTGACTTGATAAGATATTATATTGACAGATCTATAGTTGAAAATAATGCAACTATTTTAGCGTATGGCATTTGCCATCCGCAAATGACAGAATTACTTAACGAATATAACGAAAATGTAGTCCGTTTAAAGGGAAGTAATTGCTATGAAATATTCCTCGGTAGGAAAAAATATACCGAATACCTTGAAAAGTCTTATTGGATGCTCAATAAGCCGTTTTTTACTAGATTTAAGAAGGATCTCCTCGCGGGATATGAGCCCGGTACTATAAATAGTAAAATGCTGTTTAATGACATAAATAAAATCTTATATGTAAGATTTGAAACCGATCAGCTCGATATGAACCTAGTTGAAGACTTTGCTAATTCCTTGGATTTGGAATACGAAATCCATCCAACCGATCTCACAAACTTAAGAAAATGCCTTATGGAAGCTATTCATTCCGTAAAATTCCAAGATAATATTAAAGTACAGGATATTTTCCCAAAATATCCGGATAAATCAGAAGTACAAACCATCATCGAAAACATCGGCGAGATAATCTATAAAATCGATGTACATTCTAGAACGTTCACATATATAAGTCCGCAAATATATTCGATTTTAGGCTATAGTCCTGATGAATTCATGGATATTATGAATGATAATATTCTAGTACCAATATATCATGAGGACGATAGAGCACAAATTCTTGCTAAAAGATATAAATATTTAATCACATGCCTGAATGAGAGTTTAAAAGAGCCTTATGACCTGGAATATCGCATGCGGCATAAAAATGGGACCTTTGTTTGGGTAAGGGAAACCCTTTATGTCAATTATGATGCAAAGGGAACTATTGAGTCTTTTATCGGAAAGATGATAGATATAACAAAACGTAAAAGAGCCGAATTAAGATTAATAAAGTCCGAAAAAAAGTATAAAAAAGCCTATAATCGGGCAGAATTCTATAATGATTTAATTTCCCATGACCTTAATAATATCCTACAGGCTATATTATCCTCTACTCAAGTTAATGAGCGGTATATAGGAGATCCGGAAAAATTAGATATTTTAAAAAAAAATTTTAGTATTATTAAAAAAAACGTCGTACAGGGAGCAAAATTGGTTAAAGATCTAAATAAACTTTCCCGACTTGAAATGGGGGATATAAAATTAACTAAAGTTAATCTCTGCGAAGTTCTAAAAAGATCGATTGCTTTTCTAAAACAATCTTATCCCGAGAGAGATATTAACATCCAGGTTCAGGCATTCGATACCAAATTATTTATCCAAGCTAACGAGCTTTTGACTGATATATTCGACAACCTCCTGCTTAATGCGGTTAAACATAACATAAAATCCAGCATTGAAATAACTATTAGAATGTCTCAAAAGGAGATAAACGGGATAAATTACCTTAAAATGGAATTTATGGATAACGGCATAGGGATAAAGGATTCTGTTAAACCAAACATCTTTAAAAGGGGTTATAGACAAGATAAAAACGTCGAAGGAATGGGTTTAGGTCTCTCCCTCGTAAGTCAAATTATAAAAAGCTACCAAGGCAAAATTTCTATAAAAGACCGAGTTGAAAGAGAACATACTCAAGGAAGTAATTTTATAATCTTTCTTAAATTAAATTAACACTACAGTAAATTTTATGAAGAATTACGGGAGAACACAACATTATCAGTGATATGCGGTTTAGTAAAGGACGGACTTTTTATTGAAATTTTAAAATAATGAAAAATATACCTTATTCACCTTGATTACTTAATATAATTATTGATATTTTCGTGGAAAAAATAAACTGTGGACGCTTACAGCTATTATCATAATCTAAATGAGGTGTTATACTTATTAAAAAAAATACTTCTTATTTGAGCCTCACGTAATTATCGCTTGCTTCTCAAATTTATCTTTTTATTTCCCTTCCCGTTGATAAAAGTAGATATTGGCAATTATCAATATTATTAATAAGATAATCGTCGTTGTTATACTTCTGACATATGTCGGGGAGGCGCTCACAGTAAGCACCCATATTATATCCAATACCGCCACCATGATCAACCATAAAATAACCACTTCCATCAGAGGTTTCACTGTTTCCCATTCCCCTCTCTTCGGGGCTATTATCCCAGCTATACCTAATACGAATATTGTGCCCCCGAAAAGCCGCCACATATGAAGATCAAACGCAGGCGCATCATTTATTTGATAATAGAGCTCCGGCAGCAGCAGGTATAGCACGCCGTAGTACAGCGCGACGATGATATCCATAATCAATATGATTTTTAACCCTTTTGACATCTCGACCATTTCATTTCTCAGCTCGTGTTTTCATCTTCCCTTTTTATGTGTACTTTTTTATGATTACAATACCTTTGATCTCGTTTCATTATAAAAGTATACTTCATCTATAATCTATTAGTATCATATTTTTGATTTTAATTCAAATCTTCCCGAGTGAACTTTATGTGTTAAAGTATTATTATCTTACCCTTCCAACATTTTGGCTATTATCAAGTTCAAACATTATATTTTCATATTTAATATTGATCGAGCATGTTCGTGGCACTTCTTATTCTATTTATCTTTTTGATGCAATTGAAAACTTAATCACCCATTTTTTTACAGTCCATCTGGTATTATGGTAAAGTAATAACATTTATAAATTATTTAAATTAGAGCTACATTAACAAAATTATAAAACAAATAGAAAAAAGAGAATCGTAAATATTCTTACTTAACATAAAAATTTAAAAAACCTTAAGAAATAAATTATGCCGATTATAGGAATAGATATTGAAAAATGTACCAATTGCTTATTATGTATAAAAGAATGTCCAACATCAAATCTAATCATGAACGAAGAAGAAGGACGAGTTTCTTTTAGTTCTTCTAGACCTTGTATAACATGTGGTCATTGTATATCCATTTGTCCACAAAATGCAATAATTTATAAAGGATTGAAGGATGAGGTATTATCTTTTGAAGGAATTCAAGATCCTAATAAATCAATCTCTTATGAAACAATGTACCAGTTTATGCGCGCAAAAAGGTCAATTAGACAGTATAAAAAAGATAAAATTCCAAAAGAAGTATTAGAAAAAATTCTAGATTCGATGAGATATGCCCCCACAGGCAGTAATATCCGACAAATGAAGTGTTTTATAATTTCAGATACAGAAAAAATTAAAACATTATCAGAATCGATTGTAAATGCATGGCAAACCACAATGACAGGAGAATACAGCGAAGTGCTTGAAAATAAAAGAAAGATGGGTATCGACCCGATATTTTATAAAGCACCACATGTAATTATTCTATATTCGAATAGAAGTTCTCCATCAAATTATATGAACGCAGCTATTGCTATGACATATGGAATGTTTTGTGCACAAACCTTAGGATTAGGAACTTGCTGGATAGGATTAGCTTTTATAATTTTTACTTCAAATCAAGATATACGAAAGGAAATTGCGAGAATTCCTGGTGAAGTTTTGGGTATTATGACTATTGGCTATCCTTCCGCGAAATATTACCGAGCACCACCTCGCCCACCACTTAGAACTAAAGGATTCAGTTGAGATAAATTGTTTTTTTTATAATTAGCGATATGGCGAATTTCCTTTACATTGAAAATCTTTTAGAGTTTAGCTAAATTTAGCAAACTCTTCAAAAAGAAATTCAATTATTTTGGAATTCACAGGGGTGGGTTGTCATAAATATGCAATCAATAGAGCTCTTCAATTGATTAATGATGAAATAATAATTATACTATGCAAGAATCGAAATTTTGAATTAATCTTAGAGAGAATTGAAAATAAAAAATATTCTTATACTAATCCTTTTGATATTAATATAAGAGAGTATATATATTTCGTTAAAAAAGAATTGAATGAA
>JAHQWS010000307.1 GCA_029856295.1 Promethearchaeia archaeon | reverse complement strand
ACAAAGATGAGGATGACTTTGTTCTTACTAAATTTCTTCATAGGGGATTTCACTTCATTAATTAGTAAGTTACTATTTAATTTTGACTAAATACTATTTAAAACTTTGCTCTATGGTATAAGATGATCATTATTTCCAAATAAATTGAATAACACAGAATTATGAAACTTTATTGTAAAAAAAAGAAAAAAATCAACACTCAGGAACATACCCCCTCACCAATCGCGTCTTACCATTTACACATTTATGCTTACCACATATCACTCACTTAACATTACTCCTGCGCATTCAAAGCCCGAACCACGAGTCCTTTTTCAACACCACACACTCATGCTATTGAGAACAGCGGGCTAAATAGGTCGCCCGAAAGCTCCCTACGTACACCCCTGTCTCACCAACCCCGTCTTTTACGGGGGCATTCGTCCTAATCCCGCGGTTGCTGTCACCAGCCCCCGCTCTAATTAGTTCGTCAAGCTAATCATTTGCGCTATGACTACTTCTTGTTTCTTGTTGTTGCATTTCCATTGTACAGTTGACTTCCGGCACTCACAGGAATGCCTAATCAACCAGTCAACCCAAATCATCAACCCAGCAAACTATTCTTACGGAATAGGAATGGAAGACTCTTTTCGGGGCCGGCTTCGCGCTTAGATGCTTTCAGCGCTTATCCGTTAGCGCGTAGCTGCCCGGCGATGCCTTGTCAGACAACCGGTACACCAGAGGCGCCGGCAAAATGTTCCTCTCGTACTGATTTTCCCTTACCCTCAGTCCTCCAACAAACCCAGCAGATAGAATCCGACCTGTCTCGTGTCCAGTCCTTAATCGGAACTTCCGTGATATGACCGTTATCCCATCCATACATAGGATTCTAAACCTCGTTTATATCTATGAATCGAATAACGACCACATGCCCTCACGAAATCTGGAACTCACGACGGTCTAAACCCAGCTCACGTTCCCTTTTAATGGGCGTACAGCCCCACCCTTGGGAGTTCTGCGCGCATCCCATCGACTAGATGAATGCTATGTGCGCTCCCAGGATAGGAAGAGCCGACATCGAGGAAGCAAGCCACGAGGTCGATAGGAGCTCTTACTCGTGACAACTCTGTTACCCCCGGGGTAATTTTTCTATCACCTCAACAAGCCACATAAGCAGCGTTGAGGATCGCTAGACCAGGCGTTAGCCTCAGGATTCCTTGGTAGTCAGAATCCAGTCAGGCCAGCTTTTGCTCTTAAACTCTGCAGCGGATTCCTGACCCGCTTGAGCTGACCATTGGTTACTCCAGATATCTTTTCTGGAGTGAGCCGCCCCAGCCAAACTGCCCACTTGCGGATGTCCGTCGCGTTCACGACGTTAGCGGACCAGAAAAGGAAAGTCGGTGTTCCAAGATTGCTCCCCTACACCCGAAAGTGTAGGATCGACGCTCCCGACTACGCTCTGTATCCGGTTCCAATTCGCAACAACAAGCTGCAGTAAAACTCCACGGGGTCTTCTCGTCCCGCTGGGTTTCTCCGGACCGTTCGCCGGAGTGTGATTTCAATCGTCAGAAGGTTGGGACAATAGGGAGAACGTTGGACCATTCATGCACGTCTGAACTTACCAGACAAGGCATTTGGCTACCTTAAGAGAGTTATAGTTACTCCCGGCGTTTAGCAGGACTTACTGCGGTTGTAACCGCGATTTATCAGACTGCCACTGGCCAGGTATCAGCCTCTGTAAACAAGCTTTCGCTCTATCAGAGACCTATGTTTTTATTAAACAGTCGTCCCCCCCTGGTCACTGCGACTTGAGAGCCCCTGTACACTGTGAAGCGTACAGAAGTTCGCAAGCAAGCCTTATCCCAAGGTTACGGCTCTAATTTGTCGATTTCCCTAACCTCCTTTACACGAATACGCCTTAGGCTACTCACCTTGGGGCACCTTTTGACGGTCATTTCTTTTTGAACTGACCAGTGTCAGTTCTGGGTACGGTCTCGGTGTTCCTTACGTTTGCCTTTTCAATGGGTCCTGGGATTGGCGGAACCTCCCACAATTGGGTGGCTATTCATGGTTTTGGCTGGATCTAAGTATTACACTATTCCCCAGCTTTATACATTTAAATAGGGAGATATTCGACGACCCTATTCCACCTACCCGGAACCGTTAGCAGAACGTCTTGCGTCACCGCGTGTAGCACCGAGGTACAGGAATATAAACCTGTTTCCCTTTCGCGTAGTCCAGTTAAGGGTACACTTAGGACCGACTAACTCTTCGCCGACGACGCGTTGCGAAGAAACCCTTGCCCTTTCGGCGGATGGGATTCTAACCCATCTATGCTTTTACTATCACCAGGATCTGCACTCCGAATCGCTCCACAGGAACTCACGCACCTGCTTCTGCGCAATCCGGACGCTCCCCTACCAAATCACGGGATTCTTCTGCCCGTGCTCTTGGGTCTCGGTGGCAGATTTAAGCCCCGTCCATTTTCGGGGCTATATTTCTCGGCAAATGAGTTGTTACACACTCGTTAGGGAGTGGCTACTTCTATACCTATCCTTTTGCTGTTTTAGAAATATAACGCCCTTTCGTTTAACACTTAACCTGCACTTTGGGACCTTAACCCAAGTCTAGGTTGTTCCCTTCTCGGCGATGGACTTTACGCCCACCAACCCGTTTCCCAAGGTCTACGGCGCCAGCAGTTTCGGAGTTTAAGAGCGAAGCGAGGAATTTCTTCCCCTTACTCCGCAATTAGTGCTCTACCCCACTGGCTACCTCGCTTGAGACTTGGCTGACACCAACTTCGGGGAGAACCAGCTATCACCGATCTAGATTAGCCTTTTGCTCCTATTCCCAGGTCATGTAAGCGAATTGCACGTCAGCACTACTGCAGACCTCCACCATCCTTTCGAACGGCTTCATCTTGCCCAGGAATAGATCGACCGGCTTCGGGTATCATAACAGAGACTTTTGGCCCTTTAAGACCATTCTTCTGGCCTAATCCCTTAGAAGAAATCGCTAAACGTTTTTAGAGGGCAGAGCCCATCATATAACGAGTAGGTCATCCTAATGTGATAATTAGGTTGCAAGAATATCGGTTTCCCTAAGCCTCCGTGCCGCAAGACACTTAAGCTCGCCTCTACTAAGAACTCCCTGGCCAATGATTCCAGACTGATGATGCAACCCTAGTCCTCTGTGCTCTGTTATTCCGTCACCGGAACACATTCGCTCAGAATCTATCCTTTCAGGCTGCATCCCTATTAAGCTATTTGGTTTCAAGCACTTTTCACGACCCTTCCGGGTTACTTTTCATCTTTCGCTCACGCTACTACTTCACTATCGGTCTTGGGACATATTTAGGTTTGCCAATATGTGTTTGGCACATTCGTGCGAGAAAACCATCCCGCACTACTCGGGATACCTCAAATCAACCTTCTAGTTTGCGGTTACGCGGCTGTCACGCTCTATGGCACGGCATTCCAGAGGTTTTCACCTTCACTAGGGAGGTCGTATGAGGTCCACACACCACATCTCCAAAAGGTTTCCCGATTGGATTCGGTTTGACCTGTTCCGCTTTCGCTCGCCGTTACTCACGGAATCACTATTGTTTTCTTTTCCTCCTGGTACTAAAATGTTTTACTTCCCAGGGTTACCCTTCCCTCACCTTTCGGTTATGGGAATCTTGCGGATTTATGGGCCGCAAGCGGATGTCCTATTTGAGAATCTTGGGGTCTAAGTCTACATGCGACTAACCCAAGCTTATCGCAGCTTGTCACGCTCTTCTTCGGTGCCCAAGCCAAGATATCCACCAAATAGCGGAGGCGTCATGGCGTCTACTCAAGGAAAGGTTCAGATTACTCATGCTCAGGTATTAAGGGTGAATATAAGCATATAAAATATAAAATATGGCAATATTCGCGATTGTAAATCAAACCTTATATTTGGGACGTTTGATTTTACAATGGGGTATGTTCCTATGAGCACGATTTTCAATGCTTGGCACGGTGAAGCTCGCTTCCCGTATTAACAATTATGTTTCATATACTTCCGCGAGGCCAATGCCATTATTGGCGTATGTCATCCAATAGGATGAGATATTTTTCTCAACCAATAACTTGCGATGGTTCGAGGTAAAAATAATTTTTTTAAGACAAAAATACCATCGACGAAATATTAGAGTAATTATTGAGTTAAAAATTTTATGGTCTTAAAAAATAAAATTTAAAGGGGGTGTGGGGGGTAAGGTTTTTTTGATGTCAAGTGGTTATTAAAATTCATAATTAGGTTATTGTGATTGTCGCTATCTAGAGAAGAGAAAGTATGTAAATATGTTATGAGTTTTGTAGAAATGTATGAGATTTTGTTCAGGAATCTGATTGTGAGCGAGGTTAAAGAAATAAAGAAATGGCAAGTCTGGTTCTGTTATATTTTTTATTTTATTGTGAGCGAGATTTAAGGTTGTCAATTTCTTAAGATTATCAAGTCCTTTTATTTCTGTTATTTCATTATAAGTAAGGCGTAAAATCGTCAAGTTAATTAAATTGTATAGACCCTTTATTTCTTTAATTTTATTATGGTTTAAAGCGAGGAAAAATAAATTTGTTAATGTCATTAGATTTTTAATTTCAAAAATGGAATTGTGGCTTAAGTACAGTGTACGGAGGCGTTCGTTATGATTTAGGCCATCGATATCGAGTATTTTATTATAGTCAAGGTTAAGATAGGTTAAATTAATTATCTTATCGAGTCCATTAATATGATTAATTTCATTATAATTAAGATATAATTGATTTAGATCTAAAAGAGTATCAAGACCCTGTATTTTTTTTATTTTATTGTGCGATAGATCTAATATTTTCAATTTTGTAAGGTTTTCAAGTCCAATAATTTCACGAATAGTATTACCGGAGAGATATAATTCTTTTAGATTTGTGAGTTTTTCTAACCTTTCAATTTGGTTAATGTGAGTAATACCTAAATTATTGAGTTTTAAAATTTTGTTATTCACGAGAAAAATTTCATCATTAAACACTACATGTTCCTTTAAGTCTAGCAGGGTATTTAATTTTGGGTGATTAGTATTTCTTAAATCTTTTAATATAGAATCTATTCCAATTTTTTTTTGATTGTTGATTGATTCCCATTCCACATTTTCAAGTGCCCAATGAATAGGTTTAAATGCTCTATTAGGAAAATTTTTGATGAGTGATTTTGTTGCATAAGCCTTAATAACATTATTATCATCAGAAATTAAGAGATTTTCCATATATTTGAAGTAAAAATCGGATTTAAAACCTAGTTTACTTAAGAATTTTATGGCATCAATTCTTAGGGGCTCATCATTGCTTTTATCAATCAGAGAAATTAAATAGTAAATTAGAGAAGGTTTATCAATTTTTCCTTCCAAAAAGTCGTTATAAATCTGTCTGGGCGCTAAACGGGACATCTCTATTTTTATTAAATGAGGTGAATATATAAATATTTAAGTTATTAGTGCTGCTTTTCTCAAAATCCTGATACATAATTATAAGAATCTCTTTCTTAAATAATGATTGGATGTCTCTTTTAAACCCATTCGATATTTATAGCAAATTTGAAAAGCGAGAGATTGATAAATCTTCTGCTTTGTATTATTTAAAGTCAATATTGGAGACTACCGAAGATATAACATTGAAACTTGACACTCTCGAAGTTATGGGTATTATCAAACCAGAAAGTCAGGAATACATCAATTTTCTGGAGCATGTACTTATTTCTGATAAAGATTACCAAGTAAGGGGATTATCTGCTAAAATTATAATTGAAAATTATCCTAAACTTGCATTTGAGCCAATTAGATGGATTTTAGGGAGGGAAGAAAGCGATTTATGTTTCGAGCTGATTACTAATGCGATTATAAAAAGTACAGATTCTCATTTAAAATCGCTTCTGGATATGGTTAATCATCAATTTACAATCCAAATTAGATCAGAAGTATTGGAAATATCTAAATTTTCGATGTTTTTTATAAAATTCTTTTAATTGTAATTTAGGGATATTATTGTTATCGAGGCTGAAGAAATAGAGGTTTGGTAAGTTAGGGTCTTTCAGTTGATTAATATTATTATTGTACAGATTTAAATTGGTTAATTTTTTTAGATTTCCGATTCCTTTGATTTCTTGTATTTTATTTCCTGCAAGCTGTAGAATTCTTAGATTTCTTAAGGTATCGAGTCCTTTTATTTCTTTAATATTATTGTTATTAAGTGCTAAGAAATACAATTCTCGAAGAGATTCAAGGTTTTTAATTTCATTAATCTGGTTGATATTGAGGTATAGCGTGGTTAACTTTACATTGTTATGAAGATTTTGAATTTCGGTTATGCTATTGTTTTCGAGGTTCAAAAAATGTAAATTTATGAGATTGTTAATTCCTTTAATTTCGGATATATAATTATTGTGGAGGTATAATTGATTTAGTTGTTTAAGGGTTTCTATGCCTTTAATTTCGTTTATTTTGTTCCCTGAAAGATTTAATTTTTTTAAACTGATAAGATTTTCAAGATGGCTGATTTCTGTAATTTTATTTCCCGAGAGGTTTAGTTCTTTTAGATTAATGAGATTGTGGATTCCTTCAATTTCACTTATTTTCTCAATATTTAAGCCTTTTAAATTTAACACTCCATTATTTGGAAAGAAATTTTCATCTTTATATGATACATGTTCTTTTAAATTTAGCAGAGACATTAATTTTACATCATTTACTTTCCTCAATTGCTTTAAAATGGAGCTTAAAGCGGTGTTTTTATTGCCATTAAATAATGGCCATTCTAAATTTCTGAGCGCCCATATTAACGGTGGATATGCTTTTTTAGGAAAATTGATGATAAGATATTTAGCAGCATATGCTTTAATAAGATAATTTTCATCTGAAATTAACAAATTTTCCAGGAATTTAAAAATTAATTCAGATTTTAATTGAGATTTACTTAAAAATTCAATAGCTTCTAATCTTAATTGTTCATTACTACTTTTTTCAATAAGTGAGAAGATATAACTTAATAGAGAAGATTTGTCAATTTTTCCAGCCAAATAGTTGTCAAAGATTTGCTTAAGCGTTAAGGAGGGCATTACACATTAATTTAAAGGAACTTGAATATTTAAATATAATTCTTTTATGATTTTAATAGGAAAAATTCATTGGGGGGATATATATTTAATGTAGGAAATACTTATCATCTGGAAGAATTAAAAAAAAACCGGGAGGATTAGGTGAAAATACTATGAATAAAATATTAATCGGTACTTCTGGGTGGAGCTATGATGAGTGGGTTGGTCCTTTTTACCCTAAAAGCCTTACAAAAAAGGATTTTCTTTTGTACTACTCGACTGTTTTTTACACGAATGAGATCAATACAACTTTTTACAATATACCCTCAAGGTGGGTCGTAGAAAGCTGGACAAAACGTACACCTTCGGATTTTTTATTTTCAGCAAAAATTCCTCAAACTATTACTCATGATAATAAATTAGACATAGATAATTGTTTGGATGATTTAAATTATTTTTTGGAGGCAATGAATCCTTTAATTGAGTCTAAGAAATTATTGGCGTTTTTAATACAGTTACCACCATCCTTTCAAAAAGCAAAACATTTTAGCAATTTAAAAGAATTCGTCGCTAATTGGCCAAGAGATCGTGAACAAGAGGGATATCAATTAGTTGTTGAATTTAGGCATAAATCATGGATGGATGATGATGTGTTTACTTACTTGAAAAAAAACTCACTTAGTTATTGTGCAGTAATTGAGCCTTTATTACCCCCTAGGATGGACATAACCAATCCAGAATTAGCATATATTAGATTTCATGGATATGGAAGGCAAAATTGGTTTGATTATTGTTTTGAGGCGGAAGAAATAAAGAAGTGGGCAATATCAGTCCGAGAAGTAATTGAAAACTCCAATAACGTTGGGATTTATTTTAATAATCATTTTTCGGGGTATGCTACTAAAAATTCATTAATGCTGATGAAAGAATTGAACGTTAAACCTCGTAATGCCCCGGAATCAATCCAAATTTTTGAGATAAAAAAAAAGGCTGGTACCTATTCAAAAGGTCAAACGAGTTTAGACAAATTTTTTTAAAATTATATAAGGTAAAACAAGGGATAAAAGAAGATCAATTAGGATGAGCATAAAAAAATTAAGAATAGGATTTATAGGAGCAGGATCAATAGGATCTTTATTTGGTGGTTATTTAGCTTCAATTAAATCTGAAAAATACTCTGTTGAAGTAATTTTATTTTGTAGAGGAAAACACGCTGAGGAGATTAACAATAATGGGCTAATTTTAAATGTCGATCAACAAATTAAAGAGATAAGAAATATTAAAGCTTTTGAATCCCCCGATAAGTTCATGGGAGCTTCACTTCAAGAATCAGAGAGTTCCTTTGATTTTTTATTTCTCACTACAAAGACCTATGATATTGAAGGAGCACTCACTCAATATAAGAAACTAATTGATTCCTGTAAATGGGTTGTAGTGTTGCAAAATGGAATCGGGAATGAGGATATAGTAAAACAATATTGTTTACCTGAAAAAATCATTAGGGCCGTAACTTCTAACGGTGTAATACTTGAACAACCAGGGAAGATTATACATACCGGGAAAGGAATATCTAAGATCGGTTTTCCTTTTGTAAGTAATTTAAATTTAGACAATATGAGCTCAGAAGGCGATCGTAGAGATTTAAATTACTTGATTGAACTCCTAAATATATCCGGTTTGGAGACGGTATATGTTGGGGATATAATTAAAGAAAGTTGGGAAAAGGTATTTATTAATATTGGGATTAATGCCTTCGGCGCGTTAACTCGCTTAAAAAACGGAGAATTGTTACAAAATGAAAAGTTAAAGTTTTTAATGGGTGAAGCAGTAAAAGAAGCAATAGGAGTTGCTGAGCTTAAAAAAATTAATCTTTCAAATGCGGATTATTTAGGAATCATGTATGGTGTAGCGGAGAAGACTTCAGAAAATAAAAACAGTATGTTGCAGGATGTTTTAAAGGGAAAGAACACGGAAATTGATTATATAAATGGTAGGATTGTAAAATATGCCCAAGAATTAGGTATAAAGGTGCCTATTAATGAGATATTAACATATTTGATAAAAGGATTAGAATTATCATTAAATTAGTCATGATCTACTTTAAAAACCATATAATAAGCGTTTTCTCCGTCCCTATAATATTTTTTCTTTATACCTTCTGTCTTAAAATTGAATCCTTGGTATAGGCTTATAGCCCCGTAATTTGAAACTCTTACTTCTAAAACATATTCATTTGTGCTATGACTTTTAATTTTAGACATGCTTGACGATAGTAATGCGCTAGCAATTCCTAATCTTCTATACTCTTGACTAACAGCGATGGAGACCAAATGCCCTTTATTCACTAATCTTAAACTATTTTTGGAAGGAGTTCTTTCTATTCTCCACATGACATATCCTATTACTTTGCTTGTATCCTCTTTCGAGCAGGCTATTAGAAAGGATTCTGGGTAATTGTCGAGGATACTTTTATAAAAGAAAAAAGGATAATCTTCTGGAAGTTCTTTTTCATTAACATCTTTGACTAATTCTAGATCTTCAAAGGTACATTTTCTGATAATATATGATTTGTCATCAGCACTATCTTTAAAAAGTTTGGTCCGTGCGTCTTTATCTGTACCCATCGCATTCTAAGTTTGAATTTTAATTATATTAATATATTAAAACTATCTAATTAAAAATATTAAAAACATTTAATCTTTTTTGAAACGAAAAATTATTAATTAAGTTTGTAATGACTTGAACGCGTCTTCCTTTTGGGAATCGATGTAATCTTTAATTAAATCTAAAACATCCTGAATATTCTTTTGATTGTTAAATCCATTAACGATTTCATTTAATTGCTCTTTTTCAATTTTTTTTAATTCCTCTGCGACTTCACTCATTTCCGGTAAAGCTCTCACAATATTGTCTACAATTGTTATGTTTGCCCAAATAGCCGTTCTGCTTATTGGATTTAAATCGACAGCGATAACTTTCTTTCCAATTTTTTTAAGTGCCTCACTGCGGTCTCCATCTTCTAAAGGCACTAAAATACAATCTCCTTGATATATTCCAGCAACATCAACAAAGCGCCGATTACTCTCTAAATTATCAAGAGTAGTCCTATTATCCTCATCAATTCCAAGAATATCTTTTGCGCCAGCATCTACTAATACTTTTCTAATAGCTTCAGTACGTCCTTTTTTTTGATAGAACAAATTGATTTCTAAAGGAGCATTAATTGTATTTGATAATCTAACTAACTCTTTAGGCACTAATGCAGCAGTATTCCCATTAACACTTATCACTGGTTTTTTTGCGAGCAGAAGCATTGCGACTGCTGCTTTTATCGCTTTTTTAGCTGGACCATTTGTTTTTTCTCCCAAAATATAATCAAAACATTCACCTCTTCCATGCGCAATCAATCCTGCTTGGGCAACTACTAAATTTTTCATACCCTTGATAATGAGATGGCGATATTTTAAACTTTGATAACGAGGGTGAGTTTTTGGTAGGGTGCGATTTTGATTATCTTTATTATTCATATTTTTGTAATTCCATAAGTTAGTTCTTTATAGTTATGGATTTAAAATAAAGAAAAACTATTAATTTTTTGTAAGTTTTAATAATAGTGCAGATTTATATGAGTTCTGAGGTTAAAAAGAAAAGTAGCGATTTAGAATTTTATAGGACTAAAAAGTTATTGGAAAATCTTAGTAATAAGAGAGGATTTCATACTGAATTAATCTCAGTATACATTCCACATGATCGAAAGGTTTCAGATGTAACAAATTATCTTAAAAACGAGATTAGCGAAAGTCAGAATATTAAATCCAAACTTACTCGGAAGAATGTATTAGATGGTATTTCAAGTCTTTTAGGACAATTAAGAAATATTAATGAGGTTCCTGAAAAAGGATTAGTTATGTTCTCAGGAGCCATTCCCCAAAATAACACTCCTGGAACCGAAAAGAACGAATTATATATTATTCACCCACCAGATAAAGTAAAAACCTTCCGATATCATTGTGCAAGTGAATTTTTATTATGGCCCTTAGAAGAAATGCTTCAACCGAAAGAAACATTTGGATTAATAGTAATTGGAAGAAAAGAATCTGCCGTCGGTTATATTAGAGGAAATCATGTGGAAGTAGTAAGAGAATTTACTTCAGGTATTCATGGTAAGCATAGAGCAGGAGGACAATCACAAAAAAGATTTGAGAGGTTAATTGAAGAAGGTGAGAAGCGTTTTTATCGTAGAATTTCAGAAGAAATGAACAACATATTTTTACCTATAGAAGATTTAAGCGGAATTTTTATTGGTGGGCCGGGCCCTTCAAAAGAAAAATTCGTAAATGATGAGAGTTTAGATTATAGATTACGGGAAAAAATAATTGATGTTGTTGATTTGGGATATGGAGGGTCTGAGGGAATTAGAGCCCTTATAGAAAAGATTAAGGATAAAATTGAGAATGTAAAATATATTCGAGAAAAACAAATTATGCAACGCTTTATGAAAGAAATTTCTAATGATACGGGATTAGCTACTTATGGATTACAAGAAGTCCATAAAGTTTTAGATCTCAGTGCTGTTGATATTTTAATCCTTTCTGAGAAATTAGATTCATATAAGATCAAGTTAGAGTGTTCTAATTGTGGTTATATTGAAAATCGAACCTCAAGAGAGGGAGAATTAAATCAAATAGAGTCAAAAATTCAAGAAGAAAGTTGTCCTGAATGTAGCTCAAATAATTTCAGTATTGCTGAAACAAAATCTATCATTGATGAACTTGGTGATATTGCTGAGACTACGGGAACCGATGTAGAGATAATTTCTGCTGAAACAGAGGAGGGTGAGATGTTATACAACACGTTTGGAGGGATCGTAGCAATTCTTCGTTATAAGCTTAATTATTAATAGAATTTTAGAATAAAAAAAATTCAAACATGATTATTAGAGGTTATTATGTCAATTACTTTTTAAAGTTGTTTCCTAACTATTAAGTAAAATAAGTGAAAAAATATGGAATTGAAAGACATATTATTAAATTTAAAGATGGTTATGTTTGGCGGGAAGGGTGGAGTGGGCAAAACAACCTGTGCAGCAAGTTCAGCAATTTGGGCCGCTGAACATGGTAAAAATACTTTAGTTATAAGTACAGACCCGGCTCATTCTCTAGGGGATAGTTTAGGGGTAGAATTACCGCCTGGCGAGCCAACTCCGGTTAAGCAAGTTAAGAATTTAACTGCCCTAGAAATAAATCCTAAGGCGAACATGGCCGAATTCAAGGGATTAACTAATATGAATCCTATGGAAGATATGGGTATGGGAGGTATGATGGATGGTTTTGGTATGAGTGATATTCAGGAATTTGCATCCATGAATCCTCCGGGGATCGATGAAGCATTAGCATTTGGGAAGGTATTAGAATTTATTGAGACGGATCATGATTATGATCTGATTATTTTTGATACTGCTCCAACTGGACATACTCTTAGATTTTTAAGTCTTCCAGAGACATTATCGGGATGGATTGGTAAATTATTGAAATTAAGAGTGAAAATTGGCAAATTTTTTGGAGTTTTTAAAAAAATGTTTGGGAAAGATGAAATGGAAGAGGATAACTCTTTAGAACTTTTAGAAAGGCTTAAAAACTCTATAATGAATGCTCGAGATGACCTTACTGATCCTTCCAAAAATTCTTTTGTTGTTGTGACAATTCCGGAAGAGATGGCCATAGCAGAAACAGGTAGACTCTTAAATGAGTTGTTGAAATATAATATTCCTAATTCAGATATTATTATAAACCAATTATATCAAGATACGACAGAATTATGTGATTTTTGTAAAGCTCGAAGAGAAATGCAGCAAACAAATTTAAACAAAATAAAGGAAATTTTTGGAGAAAAATTAAGCAAAGAACTGATAGAATTACCTCTTTTTAAGACAGAAATACGCGGATATGATAAATTAAAAGAAATTGGCGAGTTTTTAATAAAATAAGACTACATATTAAATTCTTTTTTGTAATTACAGTACAAGCAGATTCTACTATTTCCACAGGGGTATCCACAAATTTCACAAAAACTATAATTTTTTTGTTCGTGCTGGTTATAAAATAGCTCTGACATTTCTAAAAATCCATTAAATAAATTAAATTCAATTTCTGGACTATATTTTTTACATTCTTGGATAAAATCTAACACTCTTTTTCTTAATATCGGATCTTTTTCCCTATATGGACAATGAGAAGGATTATGGTTTAAATTTTTCAAATTTGAATATAAAAAGATTTCCTCTTCAGGAATTCTCATTAATGGTGAAATTTTCTTTATAAAAAATTTATTAATGTTGTTATTTCCCTGTTTAAAAGGGTACTGATTTGCAATTAACTGAAATCTTTTGAATAGTATATTCATTAGAAACGTTTCAGCGATGTCGGTAAGATTATGTCCCATAGCAAGTACATCGGCACCAAGTTCTTTAGCACCATCATTTAATATGCGCCTTCTTAATGTAGCACAATAATTACATGCATTTTGGTAATCATCAGAATTCTTTTTTAGAGATACAATCTCATCTAATGTTTTTCCTATTTTCTCTCTAAAGGTAATTATTTTATGGGTTATTCCATAATTTTTACAGAAATCACTTGCATTCTTAATACTATTTTTTCTATAATTTTCTATTCCCTCATCGATAGTTAAAGCTATTAAGGGTTTTGATTGATAATTTTGTTCTTGAATTTTCATAAGATTATAAAGTAGTGTAATAGAATCTTTTCCTCCTGATATAGCAACAACAATATTATCCCCTGGCTTTAGCATTTTATATTTAGAGATTGTTTTATAGATATTTTTTTCTATACTGTGAACAAAACATTCTTTACAGAGAAATTCACCGGAATATTTTCGATGTATAACTAGTGCGTTTTTACTGCAGTACGTACAGCTTCCAATCTGCATAAATAAGTTATAGCCATTATTTATATCGTTAATAAAAATCACATCATAATTTTTATTAGATCCAAAAGGTAACAGCGCCTAATAACACAAATGATAAAATAAAATTAGCTGCAACTATAAATAATGCAATGATTCTAATTGTGTTCAAAATCAATTTTTTTTGTCGTCTCTTCTCATCGTGTAGATATTCATATGACACTTCGATAAGTGAATTGTCCGGTAATACTGTTTGCTCAGGAAAATCGAATGAAACTGTCGACTTAAACCCATCTCCAATTTTGTCCTTGAGGGAATATATATTTTCACTTACTAAGATTTCACTCTGACCTTCAATTCCCATTCCTGTTCTAGATTGATCTTTCATAATAATCTTTATTGAATCTACTTTTTCTACGCGATATTCTGATAATGGATAATCATTTTCCCCTTTTTTATACAAAATTCTCTCTTTCTTTTTTTTAATCTTTATATATTTTTCTCCTACCCCCCAATTTATAAGTTCTTTTACAACGCGGTCACCGTCAAAGATAGGAAGAGGTAACATATTAAAAATAGTAACACTAAAGGCTATTATCCATAACCATATGAGTTCTCTTATTAAAAAATCGGGTAAATCGCCACCAAGCAATCTTGACAGATCATTTTTAGGCATCCAATATAATTTCGTTAAAATTCCAATTCTAACCCCATCGAGTTCTACATCCAAATAATAATTTTTTCCAGATTTTGAAGTTAATTTCATTTTCGTTAAATTATAGTGTGTTAAAAACTTTTCAAGTGTGTTTCCTTTCTCAACATTAATATAGGTACCATTAATTTTTGTAATAATTAAATCCTGTTCCAACTTTTCATTATAATTGTTTCCCCCCTCCTCTTTTGAATAAATGTATGTAATTTTTAATTCGGTGTTAGAGGCGTACTCATATAAAATACCAATATTATAACGTGGCCCTAAAGTGATATCTTTTTCTTCATTTTTTCCTGTTCTTGGCCTATATATCTTTAAAGTCAACTCATCTCCAACTGAAACCTTGAGTTTATACGTGTGATTTTCTAATATTGTAGTAAGAGTCCTATATTTGTCGAGATAAACAAAATCCTCATGTGAACCTTTTTTCTTTACGGCTCTAATTACATCTCCCTCCTCTAGATCCCCCTCATTAAAACCTCCTTGTTCCTCCGTTAAAACCGTATCGACTTGATAAAGTGGTGGGCCGTAAAAGGGTGAAATAAGAAGAGAAAAATTTAATATTAATAAGAAAGCAATTCCCGCGGTTACTGCATTTACAAAAGTACCGGCAGAAGCAATTCTTAAGCGGGTATTCCTATGAAATTTAGATGAATTTAATTCTCTTTCATTTACTTCGACGAATGCACCCAAGCCAATTAAATAAAAGAATCCTGCTCCAAGGACTCCGGTTGATTTAACCTCAACACCATCCGTACCCGCAGCAATTCCATGGGCGAATTCGTGAGTTGTCATAACGAATAAAATTGGTAGTATAAGAT
>JAHQWS010000306.1 GCA_029856295.1 Promethearchaeia archaeon | reverse complement strand
GCTCATTAAAAATATACATCAATTTTATTCTTCTCAATGTTATCTTTTTATTTATTTCAACATTATGTACATTTAAAAAAAATTAAAAAAGTTTAAAACTATTATTTAAATCTTTATAAATATTAGATAAGAAAGGTCTTTATAAATGGAAGATTTTAAATGCGAAATTTTAATTATTGGTGCAGGACCAGCAGGATTGAATGCTGGCGTATATTGCGGTAGAGCAAATAGAGATACCATTATTCTTGATGGAAAAGAATTATCTGCATTATATAGAACAAAGGAGATACAAAATTGGCTGGGAGAGAAAAATATAGAAGGTCCCAAACTTATAGAGAAATTTAGGCAACATACTGAAAGTCATGAGACTGTTAAGATTGTTAAAGGGGATGTTATCAGTCTTATGATGGGAATGGGAATGAATATGATTTCAACGAGATCAGCTAATGTATCTTCTGATGTTGTCATAATTGCGACTGGTTCTGGTCAGCGTAAAGAAGTTATAAAAGGTGAAAGTAAGTTAGTTGGTTATGGGGTATCCTATTGTGCTTTATGTGACGGACCTTTATATAAAGAGAGAGTAGTATATTTATATGGAACTGATGAAGAGGTCATTGAAGATGCTTTTCTTCTAAACCAAATGGGATGTATTGTTAATATAATCACTACAGTTGGAATTAATGAATTGCCTGGTAAGATCAATGAAGTTAAGGGAAGTGGAATTAATATTATAGAGAAAACAGAAATTCTTGAAACTATTCAGAATACTGATGGCCTTATTGAAAAAATTATATGCAAATCGATAGATACTGAGGAATTAAAAGAATATGAATTGGATTGTCTGTTTATTTTTTCTCATGTTCCCTCAAATTCCATATTTAAAAAGGCAGGTGTATTATTAGACGAAAGTGGAAATATTAAAGTGGATGGAAATCAACAGACTAATCTTAAAAGTGTGTATGCTGCTGGCGATGTTACGGGAGGCACTTTTCAAGTTGTATTTGCGGCAGCTGAAGGCGCTCGCGCTGCTTTGAATGCTGTAAAATATCTAAGAACCATAAAGAAAGAGTAAGGTTAAGTTTATTTTTCTAAAATTTATCACCTAGATATTATAACATCTTATTTTTGTGTTATTCTTGTAATACTACCATATTATGGTTGATTACAAAATTTCTGATTTTATTGATGATTACTTAATTGCGAAAGAAGTAGAAGAAGGCTGTGCGCATTCAACTATAAAAGCTTATAGATATGACCTTAAAAAATTTGTCAATATTGTAGGAGACCTAGAGATCAATTCACTTTTTATTAGGCAAAAAATTCGATTATTCTTAAAGAACCTTAAAGATAAGAATTATACCAAAAAATCTATTGCTCGAAAAATAGCCTCTTTACGTTCTTTTTTTAAGTTTTTAACACTAAACGAATTTATTGACAAGAATCCGTTGGATGTAATCCGAACTCCAAAGATTAAACTCGAAGAAAGCTTGCCTAAATTTTTATCTCTTCCAGATATTGAGGTTATTTTTAATAAGTTAAATGACAGGAAACTATTTAATACACGAAAAAGTGAGCGATATTATTTGATTGTGAGGTTATTTTACTCAACCATGGCAAGAGTAAGTGAATTATGTAATATAAAAATAAGTGATGTTGATTTTGGGAAAGGATATATTCGTCTACGAGGAAAGGGAAATAAAGAAAGAATTGTGCCAGTGGATCGAAGAACAATCGAAATTTTAGAAGAATACCTGAAGAACAGAATTTATTACAATTCAGAAGATTATCTAATAGTAAATACGAGAAATGAAAAATTGAATCCACGCGTGGTACAAACAGATATAAAAACGATTAAAGAAAAATGCGGATTTCAGGATTCGAAAATAATTACTCCACACATCTTTAGACACACAGGGGCCACGCATTTAAGACGTTCAGGGATGGATATCAGCGAATTGCAAGATATTTTAGGACATAGCAGTCCAAACACCACAAGAATTTATGCGAAGAATGATATTACTAAACTTAAACAGTCTTATAGTCAAATGCACCCCCTGAATAACAGTGAGAGCTTATAAATTTCATTTAATGCTTTAATTAACGGGAGTATATACTCTCAAAAGAGCCATAGCCCTAAGAATATAAATATTGGGACATAAATAATTGCCATTATTGTAATAGTAAATACACAGAAACCCGAAAATTCATAATCTAATTCAAAATATTCCGCATAGGCTACATTAGAGACGGCGGGAGGATCAACAAATAAGAGCAATAGAATGATAAGAACGATTTGACTAATTTCTGCAGGAAATTTTAGAAATTGTGTAAGTACTAAAAAAAGAATAGAGGAAAATCCTACTCTGATAAATAAAACCATAATAAAATCTTTATCTTTAATAAATTCACGAAGCTTGCTAAAATCAAACTTAACAAGTAATACACCTATAATTATCGCTCCTATGATAGAAGTGATTCTTGAAAGAATTTCATTAATCGTTATAAAAATTTCTTGAGTAAGTCTAACACCAAGGAGATTTAATATTATACCTATAAATAAGGCTATAGTTGGCGGAAAAGTAAGCATCTCTTTTAAATTGTCTATATAGGTCTTTAATTTGTTTTTCCCATAATATATACATTGGTAAGTTAATAATGTGCTTCTTAATATCTGCGCCGATAAAGAAAATATTATTAACACTATAATGTATTCATATCCAAATAAACTCAAAACTATTGGTAATGGAAAAAGAAATGCATTTGGAAAAGCTACTACACTTAAAATTGATCCTTTTCTTTGATTATATTCTTTCCCTTTTTTCCTAATGATGAGAAGATATGCTACGAATTGAGTTGCGAACACTAAGATGATTTGAAATATAATAATATTAAGGATTGCTGATGTATTTAGAGATTGATTTGGCAAAAGAAAAGCAAATAACACCAAAGGAGGTGCGAGTATAAATAAAAGAATAAAAGACAAATAATTTCCTATTTCTTTATTTTTATTCTTAAAAGCTCTTCCAAAAAGATATCCAATAGCAATAACCAAATAGAAAGTTAATAATGCAATAAATAAATCATTCATGATTAAGAAAGTTCCTTAAATTTTTAATAATACCGTTAAAATGTAAAAAAAATTATAGATTTTTAACTTTTCGAAAAAGTAGGTTAAGCGTGGACTAATGTTTTAACTTTATATACAAGAATTATTTCTTTAATTAATAGATAAATAACAATTATCCATATTTATAAGAAAGTTTAAACTTTAAATGTTCTATATTTTATTATAAATTGATATTTAAATAATTAATATCCGCGATATGAACAATAATGGACGAGGATGCCTTTAGGAGGGAATTTGGTCAACAAAGTGTCTTTAGACAAGCAGGATCTCTTGATTTAAGTTATGTTCCGCCAAAATTATATTGCCGTGATGAGGTAATTAAATCATTAATTTATAATTATAGAAGAATTTTAGAAGAAAAAGAGCCTCCATCAATTAACTGCTTATTGTTAGGGAAAGGTGGAGTCGGAAAAACCGTTACAGCAAAGTATTTTGGAAAAAATTTTAGAAGAATTGCCTTGGAAAAAGACGTAAATCTTTTTATCGAATACTACAACTGTATTAATTTCAGGAGCAAATCAAAAATAATAAGAGAATTATTAGCCAAATATACTCACGGTTCTGGAAGAGGTTTTTCTGATGATGAGGCTTTAAAACTCATTTTAACCAAACTGATCAATGATGGTGCATATATGTTCTTAGTAATTGATGAAGTCCAGCTATTAAAATCTGAAGATGTTTTAGCTTTTTTGGATATTGCGGAAACTTTCGGACATCATAACGCAAAATTATCAATTTTATTAGTTTCAAGGGTTAAAGACTGGATGGTAATAGAAACAGAGAGAATTCTCAGCCGATTAAACGAGAAAATTATACTAAAACCTTATGATTTTGATGATTCTAATTTAATTTTACAATATCGAAGCGAAATAGCGCTTAAAGAAAACGTAGTCAATGATGATATTTTGGCCATGATAAGCCAAATTGTAGTAGAAAACAAAAATATGAGGCATGGAATCGAGATTTTAAGAAAAGGCGGGTTATATGCAGACAAGGAAGGTTTAAATCGAATATCTGCGGATATGATAAGAGAAGCTGCTAATGAAGTATATTCTACCTTTAGAGGGGATATTATTGATCAATTGAATGAGCAAGAACTTCTTGCGCTCTATGGAATTGTAAGAACTCTCATCAATAATGATGAACCATATACATTAGTGGATGATGCGTTTGAAGAATATGAAGCGGTATGTGAGAGTTATTCAATTCAACCTCACGTTAAAATGAGCTATAGGAAATATGTCCGCCAACTGAGAAACCTAAAAATAATTGCATCTAAGACCGTTCGAATTGAAGATGCACAACGAGGGAGACATCTTAAAATTACACTATTAGATATCCCACCAAGAAAATTAGAAGAATTACTTGAAGATTTGTTTGAAAAGAAATTTATTTAAAAACTACCTAAGAATAGGCTTTAATCCTAAAAATTGGACAATAAATTAACTAAAATCTTCTTTCTTATTTTATATTGAAGAATGTTGACTAATCTCACATATCTTTTGAAAGGGAAAATAAAGATTCTAATATTTCTCCTTTTCAGCTTTACTTTTTGAGTACCATTCTAACCAATCTTTTCTACGAGCCTTTTTCTGGGAATATTCATCATCACCATCGATATTTTGTCGTTTGATCTTTTTCCAGTAATCATCTAATTCTGATCGCTTCAAAGATAATCCACAAGAACCGCAAATCAGTGATTTAGTGGCACTCTCATATTCCATCTTTCCGGCACACTCTGGGCAACGGGCCATGTGCTTTTTTTTCCAATTTTTTGTTTTATATTAATTTATTTTAGTATTAGAATAAAGTAAAGCTAAAATAATTATTGAAAATGTAAATTTACATTAATAACAATTATAAAAAAAACATTCTACTTGTACAATTTAAAATCGAAAATTTATAAAGTGAAAATTATTGAAATCTAAAGTATATTTTTTTACGGCTCGAACTCATACCCATCAAGAGAGTATGAGTAAGTTCAAGGGCCCTTTAGCCCTTAAGCAGTTAGACATTGAAGAAAAAATAAAAGCTAATGATAAAGTAGTTATTAAAACTCATTTTGGAGCTTTAGAAAATACTCGGTATATCCGCCCCTCCTATATTAGATTTTTATGTGATTATGTTAAACAATTAGGTGCTACTCCTTATGTCGCGGAATCTTGTGGATGGGGGGCACCTGAAGAATTTACTGGAGTTCATACGGAATATAGCGGTCGTGCAACTGAGAAAGAATATTTGGATGTGGCCTTAATGCATGGTTATACTGAAGAAACCATGGGAGCGCCAATAATTATGTTAGATGGTCCAGAGGGAATCGATATACAGAGACAAAAAATAAATGGAAAAAAATTTAATGAAGTTTCTGTTGCCGGACGTTTAAGAGAATTTGATAAAATAATATTAGCATCTCATTTTAAGGGGCATATAGGTGCGGGATTTGGAGGTGCTATTAAGAATCTTGGGATAGGGTGTGTATCTAAAGGAGGAAAAGTAGAAGCTCATACTGGTAAAAAATTTGAATTTAACGTAGAGGCACCTATTTCGGATTATGAAGTTTGTCTAAGGATTTGTCCTACTAATGCTTTAAGTGAGGATGAAAATGGCAAAATATGTCGTGATGAAGCGAAATGCCAACTCTGCTATATGTGTCAATCTGTATGTAAAAATAATGCTATTGATATCGGAGAATCAACAAGAGAAGAATTTATTTTACAGATGATTGACAACGCAGTTGGAGTAGTTGATTTTTTTGGAAAAGAGAAAATTTTCTATATTAATTACGCAATCGATATTACGTGGCAATGCGACTGTACAGGGGGCAGTGATGTAAATCTAATTCCAGATATAGGCATCTTATCATCTTTGGATCCTGTTGCTTTAGATCAAGCATGTGTTGATCTTGTCCACCTTTCAGAAATGAATCCCTACTCAATACTAGGAGATATTAAAAATCTTCCAAAAGGGAATAATACTGAATGGTTTTCTTACATTCCTCGCTATAATAGAGAAATAAAAGAAATTGATCTAAATCTCGAAGGAATACCATCAAAACATTGGGAGCTCCAGTTGGAAGCAGCAGAAGAAATTGGATTAGGTTTTAGAGATTATGAATTAATTGAAGTAAGTATTGAGAAAAAAGAAGATTAGGGGATTGAATTAACTATTAAAAAATGTTAAATAGTATAATATGAAATATTAGTATCAATCATTAAAAAATTCCATCGAAAATCAAGATAATTAATAAATCTATCAGAGTTTGATTAAAAGAAGTGAAGATATATGGATAAAAAAGAACCGTTTGAGGGAGTGATCGGCCGTACTTATGATAAGTCGATCCCATGGTGGCCTGCTCCAAAGTGGTCAGAAGAAGGCAAACCAAATGTAGTTATTATCCTCTTAGATGACACTGGTTTTGCTCATTTTGGTTGCTATGGCTCTAGCATCGAGACACCGAATATTAACCGGCTAGCTGAAGGAGGCTTGCGGTATACAAACTTCCACACTACTGCTCTATGTTCCCCCACGAGGGCGTGTTTACTAACCGGTCGTAATCACCATACCGTTGGTATGCGGGCAGTTTCTAATTTTGACTCTGGCTTTCCACATATGCGGGGATATATCACGCCTCACGCGACCACCATTGCGGAAATTTTGCGCGAAGAAGGTTATGCAACGTTTGCGGTGGGTAAGTGGCATCTTACACCGATGATGGAAGCATCACCTGCCGGACCATTTGAAAACTGGCCTCTTCAGCGGGGCTTCGATCGCTTTTATGGTTTTATGCAAGGTGAGACAGACCAGTTTTTTCCCGAGCTGACCTGTGATAATCATCCCATCGACCCACCCTATGGACCCGAAGAGGGCTACCATATCAGCGAGGATCTTGTTGACCAATCAATGGCCCTTATCCGTGACCAGAAGTCTATATGGCCCAACCAGCCTTTTTTCCTATATCTTGCATTCGGCGCTACCCATGCACCCCACCAAGCACCACGAAAATTCATTGAGAAGTACCGTGGTCGTTTTGACGCTGGTTGGGATGCTACTAGGGAGGAATGGTATAAGAGACAACTTGAGATGGGTATCATACCACCTGGCACTAAGCTGGCTCCTCGCAACAAAGGAGTTCGTCGTTGGGATAGATTGTCCGAGAACCAGAAAAAGTTTGCGCTACGGCTACAAGAGGCCTTTGCTGGCTTTTTAGATCACACTGACCATCAGATTGGGAGATTAATCTCCTTTCTTGAGGCGTTAGGTGAGCTTGATAATACTATCTTTGTGTTACTTTCCGACAATGGAGCTAGCCAGGAAGGAGGCTCCACTGGTGTTATGGATGAGTTTAAATTCTTCAATGGAGTAATGGAGGACATTAATGCCATCCAAGAAAGGTTGGACGAGATTGGTGGACCTCACAGCCATTCCAATATTCCATGGGGCTGGGCACAAGCAGGAAACACACCACTGAAATGGTATAAGCAGAATACTTTTGGAGGCGGGGTTCGCGATCCACTAATTATCCATTGGCCAAAACGCATACAAGATCGTGGTGGCATCCGTAATCAATTCCATTTTGTCACCGACATTGTACCCTCTATTCTCGAGATTCTTGATATAGAGCCCCCTTCAAATTATAAAGGTATTGATCAAATCCCAATCTCTGGCACATCGATGGCCTATACTTTTGATGCATCAAACGTACCTACTCAGAAAAATGTGCAATATTTTGAGATGTTTGGTCACAGAGGCATTTGGACCAATGGCTGGAAAGCGGTTACCTATCATACTAAGGGTGAACCCTATAAGGACGATGAGTGGGAGCTATATCACTTGGATGAGGACTTTTCAGAGTGCCATAACTTAGCTACCGAACATCCTAAAAAATTACGAGAGTTAATTGATCTATGGTGGATAGAAGCTGGTCGGCATGGAGTACTTCCTCTTGATGACCGGAATATTGAGCTTTTTAGGGCTGTATTTCGACCCGGAACTCCTCATGCTAATCGTCGCTATACTTATCACCCGCCAATCAGCCATTTACCTGCTGAGGTAGCTCCGGCACTCGGAAACCGCACCTGGGTGATGACTGCCGAAGTGGAGCGCCCTAATGACAGTACAGAAGGGGTACTTATCGCACAAGGAACCCAAAATGTAGGTTTCAGTTGGTACATTAAAGATAATCGAATGGTATTCGATTATAATATCTTTACAGAGCATCATGTAGTACATTCCGATCGGATTGTGCCCATTGGGAAATGCACATTCGGAGTAAGATTCGTGCGGGACGGCCGAACTGGCACTATTATCCTTTCAATAAATGGTGAGGAGTGTGGGTCGATCTCAGTACCATATGTGTTGCGAATGATCTCATCAACAGGATTAGACATTGGGAAAGATGGACTCTCACCCGTCACTGAGGATTACAAAGCACCCTTTAAATTTACTGGTACAATTAAAAGAGTCGATGTAGAATTACCTCGCTACAGATCACCTTCGCAAGAGCGCGAGGATGAGAATGTTCGATTCCTTGCTGAGATGTCTAAGCAGTGATTAGGATTTAAAAATTTTGATTTAAACTAAGGAAACATGGAAAAGGACATCTATAAATTAGTTTTAATTAATCTTTTTCTTATTTTAATAAATCACAGATTTAAAGTGATTAAAATATGATTATGCTCTGATTTAAAAATGTAATTTTTTATAAGATATTATAGGATAACTTTTTTAAATGAGATAAGGCGATTTTAATCCCTGAAAGTAGTAGCATATTAAATGATATAAATAAGGTTTTTATTCCGTGTAGAACCGTATTAGAGATGGAGGCTATAATTTCTCTCTATTTATTAAATTCTAATTATGATAAAATTAAAGAAATACCAGAAACTAGACCCACGAGTGAAAGGCTTGTAAATATATTAGCTGTAAGGGATCAACAACTTTTTGTAGATATTATAGATTATTTTATCAACCGGGCAATCCCGAAAGTAAAACCCATAGTTATGTATGCTCGAGAACATCATGAGAGATTCAGAATGGGAAACGTTGCTCCTTATGCGAAAACACGAGTTTGTGTTTATCTAGCACTACATAGATTAAAATTAAAATTTTTAATTATTAGAAATTTTATAGATAATTTCAAATCTAGTAATAACAGCTTAGATTTTTTTTATGATAACGAAACGGAGGAGGACATGACTTTTCTGACTGCCTTATCTAAAGATTATTATAAAAAGAATAAAATGAATCTAAGACTAATGATTCAGAAGAGAAGGGTTTCAGAAAGAGTTCAAAAATTACTAAATGATAAAGATTCAATCACAAGTGAAAAATTATTTAAATTGGCAACTTTCAAGGTGTATCTTGAAAGAGCTAATATAATAAAGTTTATTATGAGAGAAATAAAAGCTTCCATTTTCGTTTGTAAAATAATGTTTGCCAAAATGGACCTTCATAATCCGTTTTCTCTTACGGAAGAGACTGCTTTAGATTTAGAAGAATGTATGATAAGCAATGACTTTATTCCGGAATTATTACCTGCTATATCAAAAAGTTTCCAGGATAATAATTTATCCCAACTTGAAGATTGTATTAATGCTTTTGACTTTTTCATGGATAAGGTTTTGAATGGCATTAATAAAGCTATAGAAATTACTTCTGGGGGCCAACTCCAAATTGGTCTATACGATATGATATATGATACAGGTAATCTTTTCGCTTTTTAGACAATTGTACATATAACGTCAAGAATGATAATTATTAATTTTGATTATTTACCTTTTTTTGCTATATAATTAGAAATTTAAATATTTTAAAACTGATAACTAAGTTTAATACACAATAAAAAACAAAATATTAATTGTGAACAATATGTCAGATGATTTAAAATTAGGACATTTGAAAATTGATCAATTGGGATATGTGTATAAAGATATCGAAAAACAAGCTAAAATTATGGAAAATATGTTTGGAGTTTCCAAATTCGTTATATTTGATCCCGTGGATGTGAAAGTTAATTATCGTGGAGTTAATAAGACTATTAAGATGAAAGCTGGATTTGGAACCTTATATGATGACACTCAAATTGAACTACTTCAACCAGTAGAAGGAGAATCTATGTATAATGAATTTCTAGATCAAGGTAGAGAGGGATTTCATCATATTTTATATATAGTTGATAATTTACAAGCAGTCATTAATAAATATAAAGAAGCAGGGATAATAGTTATTCAATCTGGTAAAGTTATGAGATCATCATACGTCTATATGGATACTGAGGAAACTCTGGGTATAATAGTCGAATTTGCAAAGGAGGGGAAAAGAGGCAGAAGGAAAAAAGAGTAATAATTAAATAACATAATTTTATAGAGATTAAATAATTCAAAAAAAGAATTAATTTAAGAGAAAAATCATTTTAAGGCGAAAAAATTATGAAAAATCCTTTAAATATTGATTTAAGCAATTTAAAAATCGAACAATTTGGCTATGTTTTTAAAGATGTTGAAAAACAGGCTAAAATAATGGAATCGATATATGGGATTCCTAAATTTGCCATATTAGAAGATGAAGATTATCCAATAGAATATCGGGGAAAAGAATCGAAAATCTCTACTAAAATTGCCATCAGTCGATTTTTTAATACCCAAGTTGAACTCATTGAATTAACTAAAGGGAACTGTATATATAAGGAGTTTTTAGACGCAGGGAGGGAAGGCCTCCAACATGTAAGCTTTTTTATTGAGGATTTAGATTCGTATATTGATGCATTTAAAAAGGGTGGTTTTGAAGTCATACATTATGGTCAAATAGGGAAACAAAGATTTGCTTATTTTGATACAGAAGAATCTTTTGGACTTTTATTAGAATTTCAAGAAACTGTTAAAAGAAAAAGAAAAAAATAATCCAATAAATCATATCATTGCTGATTTGAAGTTTTTACTTCTAAACTTTTTTTTTTCAATTTTTATTATATTTAGGATGAAATACTTAAATTTTTAAAAGCAATATAGGGGAATAGCGAATTTAGAGAAAATTCACGCTCCTTTGAAATATAATGACAGTTTTTAATCATTTCCAATACATTTCCACTGATATTTCCACCTTTTATTGGATATTCCAAATGACCATTTTTAATGAAATATCCATTTCTAATCTCTGTTCCAAAAGAGCCTGAAAATCTGTCAGGATTCAGCCAAGAACATTTTTCTATGAAAAAGCCCTCCTTTATATTTGAAATCATCTCTTCCTTAGCGATATCACCTGGTAAAATCTCAAGATTGGAAATGGAATTTATTACTGATCCATCATCGATTCTAATACCATTACCAGTCGAATCTGTATTTCCCATGATTGCAAACTTTTGATCATAGAGGCGATTTTTAAAAATACCATTCTTAATAACTTCATTCATTTGATGTGGGTTTCCTTCTCCATCCCAGGAACTGCTCATTAATCCGCCTTTAAGCAATCCATCATCGAGCAAAGTAAAAGTATCTGAAGCAATTTTAGCATCAACATTTAGAGTAGATACTTTCTCATGATATGCTTTTCCTGAAGCATGAAAGCCAATAACTGGATTAATCGCATTTTTCAAAACATTTGGTGGAAAAATTACTATTGCTTGTGTGCTTGGTTTCGGAATTTTAGCCTTTAAAGTATCTAATGCAATCTTAGCCCATTTATTTACACTTCTTTCAATATTCAAATGCTCTTTTTCTTTAATGTATTCAATTTCCCATGATTCAGCAGATAATTTTCCATTTTCTTGGGCTTTCAATGCCATTTCAATGTAAAAAAAGGTTTTTGAAGCTCCTAAATCCAAACCAGTACTATTTTTAAGATATTTATTTTGAATATGAAGTCTAAACCGGCCAAAAGTAGGACTTACCTCTTTATGACCATCAATCTTTTCTCTTATTTCTTCACTTATATCCTTTTTAAAGCCTATGGGATCTTTTAAAATGCTTTGATCTGCGGTTTTAATTGGAGAGATAGAGCTGATTCCGGGAAAATGATATTTTGAGCCAATATTCTCTTTAGATAATATCAGGCAAATATCAATATTATTTTCAATTTCTTTTGAATTTAATGCGTTTCCCTTAACTATTCCAATACCGGTTTCATTTCCTTTCTGAGTAAGAATTCTTATAACATAATCTATGTCCTTAACTTCTCTTTCAGCATCAATTTTATTTTTTAAGAATTCAGTTTCATATATTTCTTGTTCAACAAAATAAATCTCAAATTCCTGAATCTTTTTCGATTTTAAACTTTTTTCAATTAGTTCAATATTTTCTATGCTCAATTTTATCACCCTGGACTAATTAAAGCACTTTTAACCCTAACATAACTCCCTCCTGAAGTTACAGGTACAAAATCTTCTTCTCCTTTGCCACATGTCCCCGGACGCAATGATAATTCATCATCGCTAATAGCGTCAATATTTTGTAGTAATTCTAAAACAGAACCGCTTAATGTTATAGATTTTAGTAATTTGGTTTTTTCCCCATTTTCGATTAAATAGCCTTTCTTCGAAGTACATTGCATCCCACCACCCAGAGGGTCTTCCATTCCAAAGTATCCGCGAATTAACATTACTCCGTTTTTAATTTCTGAAATCATCTCTTCGATTTTATAATCTCCTGGTTCAAAATAAGTGTTTGTCATTCTAACGAATACCGGATGTGCGAAACTTTCTCGACGTCCATTGCCTTTTGGTACTGAGTTTAAAACTGAAGCAGTTCTCCGATTATGTATAAAATCTTTTAATATCCCATTCTTAACTAATATATTTTTCCCTGCTCGAATACCTTCATCATCAAAGAAATATGAACCATATTGACCATCAATATTTGGAGCATCACATATTACACAAATATCAGAAGCAACTTTTTTCCCTAAATACTCTTTTAAATAACTACGATCTCTTAATACTTGATCGGCTTCCAGACCATGCCCAAAACTTTCATGGGCTATTAATCCTGCCATATCTGCATCTAAAATTATTGGAATTTTCCCTGATGGGGGATTTTCAGCTTTAAGCATATCTAAGGAATTCTGAATGATTTGATCCAAGTTTTTATTAAAAACTTCATCGATAAGTTCATACCCCTGCTCGGCACCAATCGAAAAGTAATCAAAATCTATTTTAGAACCTTCTTTAGCAACAGGTTGGATAAATAGTCTAATTCTTGGCAATACTTGTCGTAATTGACAGCCCTCATTATTTACAAAAATCCGTGTTAATAAACCCTCTCCATAACCTACTATTGGGTTTATAATTCTTTTATCATAATTTTTTATGTAATCAAAAAGCTCTCTAACCTTTTTTATTTTTTCATTCATAGGAATTGTTGAGGGATCAATTTTTGTTTTGATCTCTTTATTTATTTTCCATCCATCATATTCAGCTATAGCATCTCCTTTGTCAGTTCCTTTTGGAAGTTTTTTAGTAATGTTTTTTAAATCTGATTCATCCTGGAAAGCTAATTCATGCCAAGAATCTAAAAGTGTCCTGGCGACAATGCCAGATTTTTTGGCATTAACGGAAATAGTTTCTTCAGAACGCGATTTTGTTATTCTTACTATTGAAGTTGAATCATACAAAATATCAAAATATTGATTGGATCGTTTAAAATTATTAGAAATCTCTTCAAAAATTAAAAGAATTTCATCATCTGATTTGTCTATCATAATAGCATCAATTTATGTGAATTTTTTTTTAAGGATTTCTTTTATTAAGACTAATTATATAAATAAGGTTAAATCTTTATTTATTCAATATCCAGAATATCTTTAATTAATTGTTTTTTCTTTTCCAAGTTAGCTTGACGTGCTATCATAATTCTCTGTGCTTGTGGTGAGCCTGCTCCATGCATTGATTCTACCTTATAACTTACTGCTGCTACACCCATACTTATATTTTCAATGAATCTCAGTAATTTATATCTATCTTCAACAGAAACTCCTTCACATACAGATAAATACTTTTTTAATAATGGACCGACTTCTTTGGATCTGAGATCTGCTTCAGAAGGAAGAGTGCATATAATACCTCCGACTAGATCATCAATTAATCTAGAAATTTCGTAAGGAAATCGGGTTACATTTTGCTTACATACATTTGCCAGTAGCATGTCCATTTCATAATTACCCGCTTCTCGCTGAAATCCTTCGGAGCTGCAAGCAATCCCGCAACTATATAAAGTTTCATTTAAATGAATCATTTCTATTAATTTGTCCTTTACAGGAGATGCATTGTTAACGCCCTGATATTCTGTAATTAGAGTCGTTGCTCCGATTAATACATCTCCTATACCTACTTTACATCCACCATAACTTTGCCTGTGAAAACCAGCAAATCTATTAACTAATTCACCAGAGAATTCCACTTCTCCTTTCATAAATATATTTTCCTTAGGAATAAAGACATTATCAAAAATAACGAAGATTTCTTGTCCTCCATACTTATAATTTCCAATCTCCATATCCCTACCTTCCATTTTACGGGTGTCGCAGGATTGCCTCCCGTATACCATTGTGATTCCCTTTGCATCAGTATCAACTCCAAAGCTTACAGCATATTCTTCCTCTCCGGGACGTAATGTTAGTGTAGGCATGACAACTGCACGATGCGAATTCAACCATCCTGTTTGATGAACTTTAGCACCCCTGACGATAATTCCATCATCGGATTCATCAACCATATGTAAATATTGATCTGGATCTGTTTGAGCACTCGGTCTTTTTCCTCGGTCTCCTTTAGTATCGGTCATTGCTCCATCAACCATAAGATCTTGATTTTGAACTTCAATCCAATAATTTTTAAATCTCTCGTGGTAGTTTGTATTAAATTTCTTGTCCATTTCGTAAGTTACAGAATATAAAGCATTGGCAGCATCAAAACCTACACACCGCTGGAAACAGCAGGCAGTTTTCTGTCCAATAAGTCTTTGCATTTGAACTTTTTTAATTAAATCATCAACTGATTGATGGATATGAGTAAATCGATTAATAACATTTCCTGTTATATGTGATTTCGCTAACATTAGATGTTGATATTCGGGATTCTGTGCCAGTTCATATATTTTTTTAACGGTGTTAATTGAAGGTTTTATAAGTGGGTGCTTCCAGAATTCTTTGACTTTTTCACCAAACAAGTAGAGATTTACATCTCTTTTAATGCTTGATTCATATTCTTCGGGAGTTTTTAATGTCATTTTCTTAAATCACTCTTTTTTTTAATCATAATTAAAACTCATATATTAATTTGGCTTTTATGGAAACTAGTTATGAATTAAGGAAAAGATGAAAATTAAAAGGAATTAAATTATACTTCCACTTTAAAGCTAGATAGAGACAATCTTCTTTTCAGATTTTTCTTCTTTTTCTTGAAGAGGTTTATCTTCTAATATACTAATTCTCTTTTCTAATACTGTACTAG